>NZ_JBQKJP010000010.1:0-73102 GCF_052117205.1 Candidatus Agathobaculum pullicola
ATATGGCCCCCTCTCGTCAAGTTAAGTGTAGCAACTCAACTTTAACCGATGAGGCCTTATCCTTCATCCCTTTTTTATTCAACTGTCCAAGATGTATTGTACTCCTACACCGCAAAAAAGTAATTCACGGAATGTTCACTTGCAAAAGTACGTTTTTTTTGATAGAATAGGAAAGGTTACTTGATTGTTATGCCGAGATTCTTTATATCTGAGCAGCCGGAAAACGGTGTGTTGACGCTGCGCGGAGAGGATGCGCATCACGCGGGACGCGTGCTGCGGCTGCGTCCGGGTGAGTCGGTGACCCTGTGTAACGGCAAGGGAACGGATTTTCATTGTTCGATAGAATCCGTGGAAAAAGACGTGGTCGTCTGCCGTGTACGGGACAGTCATCCGGCTGAAACCGAACCACGGCAGCAATTGACGCTGTTTATGGCACTGCCGAAGAGCGATAAAATGGATTTTATCGTGCAGAAGGCGGTGGAGCTTGGAGCGCGGGAAATCGTGCCGTATTTGTCCAAAAACTGTGTTTCGCGGCCGGATAAAACCGATAAAAAAGTGGAGCGCTGGCAGAAAATTGCGCTGGAAGCCGCCAAGCAGTGCGGCAGAGGGTATCTGCCTGCGGTCGGTGCGGTAGTATCGTTTGAGCAGGCGGCAGAGCAGGCGGCACAGAGTCAAACCGCGCTGTTCTTTTATGAAAATGAACGGCAGACCGGTCTGCATGACGCTCTATCGGATGGCGTCGGCGAGACGGTTTCGTTGATGATTGGGCCGGAAGGCGGTTTTGCGCCGGAGGAGGCTGCTTTTGCGGCTGAAAAGGGTCTGACAAGCGTATCGCTCGGCACGCGCATTTTGCGGTGTGAGACAGCGCCGATTGCGGCGCTTGCCGCTGTGCTGTATGCAGGCGGCAACATGTAAGAACAAAAAAGAGGGAGTGTAGGCATTGGCTAAAAGCAATGTGGGTAAAAAGCCAATCAGTGAAGAAGAATATACCACCAATAAGGTGTTGACGGTGTTCAGTATCTGTCTGTTGGGCGTATTGGTGCTGATGATCGTGCAGCGCTTGATGGATTATGGCAATACGTGGGCAACCGGTATGCTGGTTACCAGAATCCTGCTGGGAATTGGTGTTTTGGGTGTGCTCTGCGGTGTTGTTTTGCGAATGCGTGAGGCTTCCGGCAAGCGGCCGTCGGCTCGCCGCATCCTGTGCGGACGCAACGTGTTGATTGCCAGCATTGTGCTGGTGCTTGCCATGGCTGCCATTATGTATCTGGGTACCGGCCCGATTAAGCTGCTGTATGTGGTATTGCCGGTTTTGGCGGTATATTATTTGGTATATCATTCCTATGCGCGGGAGTTTTTCCTGATTGCAGTGGATATCGGCGTGGGCGTTGGCCTGATGTGGTTGATACGCCGTGCGCTGGATAGCGCAAGCTATGGCTGGATGGCTTATGCGGCGTTGGGAGCAGCGGTAGTGCTGACGCTTGTGCAGCTGATTTGTGTTGCAACGCTGCGTGGGAAAAACGGTAAGACCGCTCCCCGCGGCAAGAAGGTCAGCGTGCAGTTTAGCCGCAATGCCTATACAATGCTGACCATTACGCCGGTGCTGATGGCGGTGCTGGTGGCGGCGGTGTTATTTGCGCCTGCGCATATTTTGATTGCAATGGGTGTGGCAGCGGCATATCTGTTTATCACCGCGGTATACTATACTGTGAAGCTGATGTAATGGTGTATAGTGATGTGGGCGGACGGCTTGACCGTCCGCTTGCTTTTTCGTGAGGAGGGAAGGCATGAAGCGGCTGGCCGGAATTTTGTTGGTCTTGCTGCTGGTAGGCGGAGCAGCGCTATGGTGGTATCCGCGGGCGACATCGCCGCATGTGCAGAATCCATATCAGGCGGCTGCGCTGCTGGAGCAGGATGCGAGAGCAGATGGAGACGGTGTGGTGTTTCGCACCGAGGAAGTGGATCCGGATGAGGTATACCGCGCGTTGGAAGCGCGTTTTCCGTTCGCTTTTTCTCTGCATGCGACCGTTCGGCCAAACCAGACAACGGAATTGCGCGTGGAAGTATCCCGCCGGGCACGGCAGGAGCAGGCGGAGCTTTACGCGCAGGCACTCGCGGCGGAAAGCGTCACGGATGATATGACAGACGAACAGAAGCTGCGCGTGTTACATAATACGCTGGTGCGCCTGTGCAGCTATGATATCGATACAGCAGAGCAGACGGTGCCGGACGGTGCGTCCGCTCCCTTTGCGGCAGACGGAGCGCTCCTGGATCATAGTGCTGTGTGTGCGGGATATGGCCGCGCCTATGGGATGCTGTGTGAAGCGGTAGGGATAAAAACCATTTATGTGGCTTCGGAGGAGATGAACCACGGCTGGAATGCGGTGCGTCTGGATGGGCAGACCTATTTTATCGACTGTACCTTTGACGACCCCGTCCCGGACCGCGGCGCATATGTTTCCGAACAGTTTTTTCTGCTGACCGCGGAGGAGCTGTCCAAGACCCATGTATGGGACCAAGCGTTCTATGAACAGGTGCTCGACAACATGGAAAAAGAAAATTCATAAAATCTTGAAAAAAGACTTGACACTACATAGAACATGAGTTATAATAACTATCGTCGCCGGCGAACGGGCGACGCAGGAAAGTGAGTATGGCGGTATAGCTTAGTTGGCTAGAGCGTTCGGTTCATACCCGAAAGGTCATTGGTTCAAGTCCAATTACCGCTACCATTTCCCTTGGCCCGTTGGTCAAGCGGTCAAGACACCGCCCTTTCACGGCGGTAACGCGGGTTCGATTCCCGCACGGGTCACCATATGGAAGTTTAGCTCAGCTGGGAGAGCATCTGCCTTACAAGCAGAGGGTCAGCGGTTCGAGCCCGTTAACTTCCACCAAACTCAGATAAATCCGAACTCTTTCCCAATACGGAGCGAGTTCGGATTTATCATTTCTACGGTCGAAATGGTATCATAAAAACGGCGGCGGTATGTGTGCAGTACACACCGCCGCCGTTGCTATTCAGGCAATTCCCGCTCTTTCTTTTAGCATATATTATGCTTGTCTAAAAGAAAAGCGCATGGTAAAATAAATTTAGCAATCTTTGTCAATTCTGACATGTCAGAGCAAGCGGGAAGGAAGAAAAATCTTATCTTATGTGCTGACTTGGGCGTTATGCCGTAGCCGCGGCTCAGTCAGTATCAGGGCGTAGATTTTGACCTTCTTGTGTAGGGCGTGTCAGTAAACCGGATGCAAGAAAAAGAGGGGAATTTTATGAAAAAACGTTTGATTTCTTTTGTGCTGGCGCTCGTTTTGTGTTTCAGCCCAACCGCCTTAGCCGTAGACGGCGTTTTGGATAGTGGAGCCAGCCATTTACCGAAGCTGAGCAAGACAGAAATTGCCCAACTGCTCGAGGAAAATTCGCTTGATCTTCCCGAACAGATTTTTGATGAACAGCCCTCCGTATCCGCGCCCTACGCGACCGGCAAGGTGAAGGAGGAGGCGCTGCAAGCAGCGACCGACCGACTCAATGCGTGGAGGAGTATTGTGGGTCTTACTCCGGTCGAGCTGGATGCCGCGCTCAGTGAAAACGCACAGTACGGGGCGGTGATTCAAGCGGTACATAATAGCTTAAGCCACACCCCCAGCCGGCCCACGGATATGAGCGACAGTTTCTATCAGCAGGCGTACGAGGCCTCGTCTTCCAGCAATCTGGCAGCCGGATATACGCTCACTGAAGCGATAGACGGCTTTATGGAGGACACCGATTCCAGCAATATTGATCGAGTGGGGCATCGCCGCTGGCAGCTCAATCCGCAGCTGGGCAAGATTGGGTTTGGTGTTGCAACCGCAGGGGAGGGCGGATATCCCTATGTAGCGGAAAAGGTGTTTGATCGCAGCGCTGCAAGCTATGACTATGATTTTGTGGCCTGGCCTGCTTCGGGTAACTTCCCGGCGGACACCAACGCCTTTGATACAAACACTGCATGGAGTGTTTCGCTCAATCCGCAGAAGTTTGCCACACCGCGCCAATCTGACCTTACCGTTACGCTGACCCAAGAGAGTAACGGTAAGAGCTGGGTTTTTCAGGGCAACGGCAATTATACCTCCAGCAACTCCGGTATGTATTTTAATGTAGATACCGGCGGATACGGCGTGTCCAACTGCATTATCTTCCGGCCTGACGGTATCACTGATTATGAAGGGCTTTATACCGTATCGATTGACGGGTTGAAGAGCGCAACTGGTGCTGCGGTAGATTTTTCTTATCAGGTGGATTTCTTCAATGCCAAAGCATATGCAGATGCGCCTGCAGACGTCGTTGCACCCTTCGTTGATGTAAAGACGAACGCTTATTATGCAGAAGCTGTGGAATGGGCGGTCAAGGGGAGCATCACCAGCGGAACGAGCGATACGACATTCTCCCCCGACGCGACCTGCACCACAGCACAGATTTTGACCTTCCTGTGGCGTTCGCAGGGCCAGCCTGCGCCGACCATTGCCAACCCGTTTACCGATATTCGGGAGAGCGATTATTATTACCAGGCCGCGCTTTGGGCGCATGAAAAGGGCCTTGTTTCCGGTTCTGCCTTTGGCGGCAACGCGCCCGCGACCCGTGCCGCAACGGTAACGTATCTTTGGAAGCTGGCGGGAAGTCCGGAAATGTCCCTGTCAAACTTTTCAGATGTCGCGGCCACCGCCGACTATGCCCAAGCCGTTGCATGGGCTGTGGAGCAGGGAATCACTACCGGAACCAGTGATACAGCCTTCTCGCCCGCGGCCATCTGCACCCGTGGTCAAATCATGACGTTCCTTTATCGTGCGTTTGCCTAACCGATTCAGTCATAAAAACGGTTGAGAGCGTGTACAGCACCCTTGCCTGTTTGACGGTGTTATAAACCGGGCAAGAGTTTAGCACGAAAAAACAGTCTCACGGCAGCTGCTGAACATGAAGAAAGTGCGTTCCCATAACATGGGAACGCACTTTTCTGTTCGCGCATAAAGAAACTGCAAAAACGAAGCAAAAAGCTGGAACTGCGTTGGGCCATAGAAAATCGGCGTATCCGGAATATCGGACATGATGGGCAGGCGAGGCGGCTGGAATGGTCAACCGATATGACCCATCCAGCCGATCTTGTTTTTGCCTTGCTTTTCCAGGCGTTAGCCTTCCCAGCTGATTGCCGATACCGGGCAGGAATCGATGGCGCTCTGCACATCGCTCTGATTTTCCTCGGTTGCTGCCTGATATGCCTCGGCTTTTCCGTCATCATTCATGCGAAACACGGCATCACACATTCCGCAGCAAAGGCCGCAGCCAATGCAGGTATCCTGATCTACAAATGCTTTCATATTAAAGACTTCCTTTCTTAAAATACAACAACAAGCAGCATCTTGAATGCTTCTTCTCCGTATACGGCATGGGGATGCCCAGCAGGCATCACGATGGATTCGCCTTCGTGCAGGAGATAATCCACGTCGTCAATCGTGATCTTACCTACGCCGTCGAGGCAGGTGACAAAAGCATCACCGCCGGATTCATGGGTGCTGATTTCCTCCCCCTTGGCAAAGGAGAAGAGCGTGATACTGACGGCGCTGTTCTGCGCCAGCGTTTTGCTGACTACTTGACCTTCCTGATAAGAAATTTGCTCCTTCAGAACCAGAACTTCTGACGGACTGATATTTTTCATTTTCATGCTCATATAAATACCTCCGAGTTTGTCATAGCTTTAATGTCATACTTTTTTCTGTAATTTATTCAGTTGAATGTGATTGCACATAAATTGAAATTTGCTCCACCCGAATTTGACAATCTGTGATACCGTTTCGTAAAGCCGATTGCCTTGAACGGGTTCATGCCTTTATCTTATCCTATCCTCTATGAGATGTATGTTGTTAAAACAACATAATGAGCAAATTTAAGGCAATACCGCATAATTCAGCAAGAATGTATTGCAAGAAATCGCAACAAAATCTGGGCACAAAATTTCCGCAAAGCATTGAAGATGCAATTGTGCGGTGTTCCTTAAGATTCGGGCAAAGGACGGAATGGTCTATGCGCTTAATACAATGCCCGTCAACAACACATTGGACGCGCTGGAATAGATGGGGGTTCCCGTGCAGAGATAATGTTATACAAAGCCCCGGGTTTTATGGTATTGTGAATAATATACTTTTTGAGCATGTATCAATTATTATCATAAGTATTTGCTATTTGCATGCCGGTGACATACAATAAAAGAAAAAAGACAAGGGGCGAGCAAATGAATATCACGGATCGAGATGAAATTGAAAAGGGACTGGATGACCCGGAGGCTATGCGCGCGGCATCGCAGCGTGCACTGCGCCTGACAATGGAATTGAACGGCCGCTATTTTGAGCCGGAGGAGGTCCGTCGCCGTTTTTTTGAACTGATTTGCCAGCCGGTGGATGAAACGTTCTGTCTGTTTCCGCCGTTTCATACGGATTATGGAAAGAATATTCGGGTAGGGAAAAATGTATTTATCAATACCGGCTGTCATTTTCAGGATCAGGGCGGTATAGAAATCGGAGACGGAACATTTATTGGGCATAACGTCGTTTTGGCGACGCTGAACCACGATGAGAACCCGGAGCAGCGGCATATTTTGCATCCGGCTCCGATTGTGATTGGCAAAAATGTTTGGATCGGCGCAAATGTGACCATTGTGGCAGGTGTGACGGTAGGGGACGGCGCCATCATTGCTGCGGGCGCGGTGGTGACCAAGGACGTGCCGCCCGATACCATGGTCGGCGGTGTACCGGCAAAGGCCATCCGCAAGGTTCGCCGGCAGGCGTGAGGATATCTGATACAGCGGATGGGGTCTATTGCCGCGAAACCGTGCCGCATCTGGACGCAAAACTTACACGCAAATCATTCTTTTGAATGATGCGGTATTGCCCTAAGCCTATTGTGTATTCGTGTTTCCTTTGGTAAAATAAATACCACACCAAGTTGCGTGTGAGATAAACAAGGTACGGGAGATGAAGAACGTGCAGCTGTCGCATCTGGATGCGGAAGGAAATGCGCATATGGTTGATGTTGGGGAGAAGCCAATCACAGCCCGCATAGCGGTAGCGCAGGCAGAAATCGCCATGCGGCCGGAAACACTTTCCATGATTTGCAAGGGGGAGCTTCCGAAAGGAGATGTTTTCTCTTGCGCGCGTATCGCGGGCATAATGGCGGCAAAACGTACGTTTGAATTGATTCCCATGTGTCATCCGCTGCCGATAGACGCGGTAACAATTGAGTTTGAAGCCCAAGCGCCGGCGCGTGTGTTGGTGAAAGCGACGCTGCGGTGCAATTGGAAAACCGGGATTGAGATGGAGGCATTGACGGCCGCGAGCGTAGCCGCATTGACGGTTTATGACATGTGCAAGGCGATAGACCGGGGTATGGTGATACAGAATATCTGCCTGCTGGAAAAAGCGGGCGGCAAGTCCGGGCGTTTTGTCAGAGAAACAGAAACAACAGAATAGATGGGTGAAATGCCGGATAGCGGACTGTGCCGTAATCGGAACTGGCAATAAAAGCAGCCGAAGCGTGTATGTGAAGGCCCGTAGGTCGAGCGGGCAGAGGAAGTTTTCGGTTTCTGGTGTTTTGACACACACCTGAGTTTGCATCAATCCTATTTTGCGCATGGCACTATACGGATTGCATGTGTTCTGGATGTGGTTTTTCATGTAAAAGACCTCCCTTAAAAAATGTCCTCATTTTTTAAGGGAGGTCTTCGGTTTTATTTTTTTGTATGTCTCGTTGTGCTGTGCAAAAAACGATAAAACGTTCTTTTGCTTTTCGGGATATCTGCTGTCTGACAAATCGGGCGCAGTTTTATTTTCACAGCGGGATGTTTTAATCAAGACAAACGGTTTTTGAAATCCTCGTAGCCGAACATGCGCACGGCTTCGTCCGTGCCGTTCGCGCGGCGCACTGCGATGAGCGGCAGCGGCACACCGTTAAACGTGTTGGTTTTGACCATGGTGTACAGCGCCATGTCCTCAAACATGACCTGATCGCCCGGACGCAGTGTATTATCGAAAGAATATTCCCCGATCACGTCGCCCGCGAGGCAGGAGCGGCCGGTGAGCAGATAGGTAAACGCTTTTTTACCCGGCTCATCCGCGCGGGATACCGGCGGACGGTAGGGCATTTCCAGTACATCCGGCATGTGGCAGGCTGCCGAGGTGTCCAAAATCGCGATTTCCTTACCGTTTTTCATCACTTCAAGCACAGTGGAAACAAGATATCCTGCATTGAGAACAACCGCCTCGCCCGGTTCCAGATAAATCTGCACGTTATACTTTTCGCGTAGATAGTTGACGCACTGGACGAGCGTTTCCACGTCGTAATCGTCGCGTGTGATATGGTGGCCGCCGCCGAGGTTGAGCCACTTCATGCCCTCCATATACTTGCCGAAGCGCGCTTCAAACGCTTCGACGGTGCGCACCAGAGCGTCGGCATTCTGCTCGCACAGGGTATGGAAGTGCAGGCCGTCGATGCCGGTGAGCAGCTCAGGCTGGAAGTTCTCCTCTATGATGCCCAGGCGTGAAGCCGGACCGCAGGGATCGTAGATGGCGTGCTCTGCGGGCTGGGTTGAGCACTCGGGATTGGCGCGCAGGCCGCAGCTTTTGCCCGCCGCGCGCGCGAGGCTGCCATAGGCCTTCCACTGATGAAATGAGTTGAATACAATATGGTCGGCGTAATTCAGGATTTCCTGAAACTCGCCTTCGGCATAGGCGGGAGAGTAGACGTGCGTCTCGCCGCCGAATTCCTCTTTGCCCAGCCGGGCCTCATACAAACCGGATGCGGTCGTTCCAGCCAGATATTCGCGCAGCAGCGGATAGATCGAGAACATGGAAAACGCCTTCTGCGCCAGCAGAATTTTTGCGCCCGTGCGTTCAGCCACGTCACGCAGGACCGCCAGATTCTGCACCAGACGGTTTTCGTCCACAAGAAAACAGGGGGTAGGCAGTTCGGTAAATTTCATATCAGTCCACCAATACCGGATTTTCGTTGATTTGCCACGGCAGACCCCACTTGTTCAGAGCCTCCATATACGGGTCGGGATCGAACTCCTCAACCGTATACACGCCGGGCTTGTTCCACTTGCCGGTCATCAGCATGGCAGCGCCAATCATGGCGGGTACGCCGGTTGTGTAGCTGACAGCCTGCGAGCCGACCTCGCGGTAGCACGCTTCATGGTCGCAGACGTTGTAGATATAGGCGGTCTTTTCCTTGCCGTCCTTTTTGCCGGTGAAAATGCAGCCGATGTTGGTCTTGCCCTTGGTGCGCGGACCGAGCGTTGCGGGGTCGGGCAGCAGCGCCTTGAGGAACTGAATCGGCACGATCTGGTGCCCCTCAAACTCGATCGGGGTGGTGGACAACATGCCGACATTCTCCAGACACTTCATGTGGGTGAGGTAACTCTGACCGAAGGTCATGAAGAAGCGGATACGCTTGACGCCCGGGATATTTTTCGCCAACGACTCGATTTCCTCGTGGTGCAGCAGGTACATATCCTTGTGGCCAACCTGATCGAAATCGTATTCGCGCTTGATGGACATAGCGGGAATTTCGACCCAGTGGCCGTTTTCCCAGTACGAGCCGGGTGCGGAAACCTCGCGCAGGTTGATTTCGGGGTTGAAGTTGGTGGCAAACGGGTAGCCATGGTCGCCGCCGTTGCAGTCGAGGATGTCGATGGTGTCAATCTGGTCAAACAGGTGCTTCTGGGCATAGGCGCAGTAGGCCTGTGTCACGCCTGGATCAAAGCCCGAGCCTAAAAGCGCGGTCAGACCCGCCTTTTCAAACTTTTCCTTGTACGCCCACTGCCAGGAATAGTCAAAATAGGCGGTGAAGCCCGCTTCCTTGCAGCGCTTTTCGTAGATTTCACGCCATGCGGGGTCATCCGTGTCCTCCGGCTCATAGTTTGCCGTGTCCATATAGTTGACGCCGCACTTGAGGCATGCGTCCATGATGGTCAGGTCCTGATAGGGCAGGGCAATATTCATGACGATATCCGGCTTATACTCGTCGATGAGTGCCACCAGCTCGTCAACGTTGTCTGCGTCGACCTTGGCGGTACGGATTTTGGTGGGCGTGGTGCCATCGAGCTTTTCCTTGATTGCGTCACACTTGGACTTGGTGCGCGAGGCAATCATGATTTCCTCAAATACGCTGCTGTTCTGGCAGCACTTGTGAATAACGACTGAGGCTACGCCGCCGCAGCCGATGATGAGTGCTCTTCCCATAAGTGAAACCTCCAATTTCTATATAATGCGATAATGCGCTGTGCGTAGATTTGAATCGAAAACCGCTATGCGGCTTTCATCAAAAGTCAGGACATGCGCCTGACTTTTGATACCCAGACTTAGCCGCCTTGGGCGGCGTCCGGGGGTATCGAAAACAGGTTTCTGTGAAACCTGTTTTCGTATATAGGGGGTATGGATACCCCCTATACTTCCTCCACTTTTTCCAGTAGTTTTTGCACATAATTCGGTAAATAGAATGCACCTTTGTGCAGATTGGTGTTGTAGTATTTGGTTTCGATGCCGCGGGCGTTCCATGTGTCTGCATCGAGGTCGTGCACCGGATGCACGCCGCGCGAGGAGAAGCCGAATAGCCAGTGGCCGGACGGATAGGTCGGGATGTGCGCCTGAAACAGGCGGGACAGCTCAAACGAGTGGACGATATTGCGGTGCGCGCGCTGGCAGGCGAGCGCGTCGCCTTTGTAAAACGGGCTTTCGTGCTGGTTGACCAGCACGCCGTCCGCCTTGAGCGCTTTGTAGCAGTTGCCGTAGAACTCCATCGTAAACAGGCCCTCGCCCGGACCGAACGGGTCGGTTGAGTCAATGATGATCAGGTCATATTCATCCTCAATGCGGCGGATGTATTTCAGACCATCCTGATAGAGAATATGCACGCGTGCGTCATCCAGACTGCATGCCACAGCGGGCAGAAATTCCTTGCACACCGCGACCACACGCTCGTCTATTTCCACAAGGTCGATGTGCTCGATGTGCGGATAGCGGCATAATTCGCGCACACAGCCGCCGTCGCCGCCGCCGATGACGAGCACTTTTTTGATGGCGTTGCCCCGCACGGCAAGCGGGACATGCACCATCATCTCGTGATAGATAAATTCGTCGCGCTCGGTCAGCATCATATAGCCGTCGAGCGTCAGAAACCGGCCGAATTCCTCGCACTCGAATACATCGATGCGCTGGAAGTCGCTCTGCTCGGTGTAAAGCTGTCGGTCGACCTGAATTTGCAGGCCGACGGTCGGCGTGTGCATTTCGGTAAAGGTTAATCGCATGAATCAGACTCCTTGCTCAGTCAGAGGGGCTGATAACGCCCCGAATCACCTGTAGGTTGTTCACATCCGGGTCCTCGGTGCCGAGCAGCATACAGTTTTTCTCTTTTGCATAATGAATATAGTCGAGGATTTCGCGTGTGATGCGTTCTCCCGGCGCGAGAATCGGGATGCCGGGCGGATAGCACATGACAAATTCCGCGCAGATGCGGCCGGCGGCGTCATCCAGCGCGACCGTCTGCTTGTCCGTATAGAAGGCTTCCTGCGGGGCGGCGACGACCTGCGGCGAGATGTATTCCTGCCGCATAAGGGTGGCCTTGTCCCGCTTGTAGCGGCGGCGGATGTCGGCAAGTGCCGCGACCAGCCGTTCGAGGTCGCGCTCCCGGTCGCCGACCGAGACATAGGCGAGCAGGTTACCCAGATCGCCAAATTCGGTTTGGATGTCGTAAAAGTCGCGCAGCACGTCGTACACCTCAATGCCGGCAAGACCAACGTCCAGCGTGTTGACAGCGAGCTTGGTCACGTCAAAGTCGTAGACCGTGTCGCCGTTGATCAGCTCGCGGCCATAGGCGTAATAGTCGCCGATTTGGTTGATTTCATCGCGGGCGTATTCGGTCAGGTAAGTTACCTTGCGGAAGATCTCTTTGCCGTAGAGCGCGAGGTTTTTACGCGAAATGTCCAGACTGACCATTAAAAGGTATGAGCCGGATGTGGTTTGTGTCAGATTGATGATTTGGCGGACGTATTCCGCGTTCATCGACGGGCCGCACAGCAGAAAACTCGACTGTGTCAGGCTGCCGCCTGATTTGTGCATGGATACCGAGGCGAGATCCGCGCCCGCGGCCATCGCGGACAACGGCATGTTTTCGCCGAAGTAGAAGTGCGTGCCGTGCGCTTCGTCGGCCAGCACCTTCATGCCCGCCGCGTGCGCAAGCCGCACGATTTCCTTCAGGTCGGAACAAATGCCGTAATAGGTCGGGTTGTTGACCAGTACGGCCTTGGCCGACGGGTGCTTTTGGATGGCGGGTTTGACATCCGCGACCGACATGCCCAGCGAAATGCCGAGGCGGTCGTTCATCTGCGGATTGACGTAGACCGGGATGGCGCCCGTCAGCACCAGCGCGTTGATGACGCTGCGGTGGACGTTGCGCGGCAGGATGATTTCATCCCCGCGGGAGACGACGCTCAGTACCATCGACTGCACCGAGGAGGTTGTGCCGCCGACCATCAGGAAGGCGTGCGCAGCGCCAAAGGCTTCGGCGGCAAGCTCCTCCGCTTCACGGATGACGCTGACCGGGTGACACAGGTTGTCGAGCGGCTTCATGGAGTTGACGTCCACGGTCATGCACGACTCGCCCAGAAAGCGCGTCAGTTCGGGATTGCCGCGTCCGCGTTTGTGTCCGGGGACATCAAACGGCACAATGCGCATATCTTTAAAGTGTTCGAGCGCCTCCTTGATGGGCGCACGGGACTGGTCCATAATCATGCCTTCTTTCGGCGGGAATATTGCGCGCGCAGCGCGTATTTGACCGGAAATGCCGCAACGCGGTATTTCCATCAAAAGCGCGAGCCTTGCCCGTGCTTTTGATACCCCGACCCAGCGGCCTTGGGCCGCGTTGTTCGGGTATCGAAAGGCGGTTTCTTCGGAACCGGCTTTCGTATATAGGGGACTTGCGAAGTCCCCCATACTTTAGTATACGTTTTTACCCGAGAAAATCTCGATCATTTCGCGCCGCAGATCGGAGTGGATCTTCAGGCGCGTCTTGGGTGGCAGCTCATAGATGTCGGTGTTGAACAGATAGTTCTGCAAATCGACCTCCTTGAGCAGCATGCGCGTGTGAAACAGGTTGGACTGATACACGTTAATGTCGTATGCGTCATAGCGGTCGAGCGTCGATGGGTCGATAAAGTCCTGAATCGAGGTGATATGGTGGTCCATAAACAGCTTTTTGCCCTCGATATCGCGGGTAAAGCCGCGTACGCGGTAGTCCATGGTAATGATATCCGAGTCAAATGAGCCGATGAGGTAGTCGAGCGTGGACAGCGGCGTAATCTCGCCGCAGGTCGCCACGTCGATATCCACGCGGAAAGTCGCAAGGCAGGTGTCCGGATGGTACTCGGGATAGGTGTGCACGGTGACATGGCTCTTGTCCAAGTGCGCCACAATGGTATCCGGCTCGACAGCAGGCTTCATGTGTTCTTCCGCAATCAGGAAGGTAACCGACGCACCCTGCGGGTCATAATCCTGTTTGGAGATATGCAGCACATGCGCGCCGATCATCTCAGTGACGCGCTCCAGAATACCGGTCAGACGCTCGGAATTATACTGCTGATCGATATAGGCAATATAATCCCGCTGTTCGCGCTCGGTTTTGGCGTAGCATACGTCATAGATGTTGAAGGAAAGTGCCTTGGTCAGGTTGTTGAAGCCGTAGAGTCTGAGTTTGTTCTGCATATCTGATTATCCTCACAATAAAAATAAAAAATCCTCAAGCAAAAGAAAAGCCCCGCGAATGGCGGGACGTACTTTTCCACTTGAGGAAGGCAATCTCTCTCTTTGTCCGGCCTGTTCCGGACAGTCTGTATCTGGAAGAGGAAAGAGTCTATATAGCAAGAATCTACTTTTACTACTCTTATTGATTGTTTCACAAGTGTGATGCGCCCGCGGCACACGGCTTTTAGTCAGCCAACTTATAAAATTCAATAAGGCAACAAAGTTGCCAAGTGCGGCATTTGACCCGGCTGTCCGTATGGCCTTAGCACCTTCCGGGTGGGAAGGGCGGTCAAAGAATTCTGCTGAAAGGCTTTGCCTCTCCGAGTATATATTATTATATCGTACAAAGCGCCGGATTGCAAGGCCTTCTTACAGGTTTTACGCGCTGCAGACAGGCATTTTGTGTGGGAACAAAAAGTTTACAGTCGAACCTTTGAAAAAAAGCGCGAAACGTAGTACAATAGAACAAACATAGTTCATAATGGGGAGTCTATGCACCGTGAAGATAACAGGGTTTCATACAAAACGAAGGGGAAAGCGCACAGGCGGGGGTCGTGCGCTGGTAGTGGTTGGACTGGTAATCGTCTCATTTCTGGCAGGCATGTTCACCCACAGCGCGCTCAATCGTCCGCCGCAGCCGGATGCGGGTCTGTCCTATATTGAGGATATCCCGGTTTATACGGATTATCTGGTAGAGGGCAGCCGGGCGCGGCCCGGGGAAATTCGCGAAATCAAATATCTGGTTGTTCATGAAACGGATAACTTTTCCGCCGGGGCGGATGCCGAGGCGCACAATTCCTTTATCCATCAGAATGCCAATGCGGAAACCGGCATTGTTTCATGGCATTACACGGTTGACGATCACGAGATCTATCATCATCTGCCGGATAACGAAACCGCCTACCACGCGGGCGACCAGATGGAGAAAAATGGCGGCAATATGAACGGCGTGGGCATCGAGATGTGCGTCAACGAGGACGGCAACTATGAGCAGACGCTCATCAACACCGAGAAACTGTGCGCGCGTCTGCTACTGGAATATGGCCTTAATCCGGATAAGGCGCTGAAAAAGCATCAGGATTTTTCCGGTAAGGTCTGTCCTGCAAAGCTAATTAACGACGGACGATGGGATGAATTCTGCGCGGCGGTCAAACAGAAGTATGAGGAACTGAAAGCAGCGCAGGCAAACAGTTAGTGCTGTGCAGCTGCACGCAAAACCAACGCAAAAAGAAAGGGCGATTTGTGGTAAATCGCTCTTTTCTTTTGGGCAATTTGGTGGTATACTGGCAGAGCTTATATTTTTAACTGATAAAGGAGTGAATTATCGTGATCGTTGTACTCAAACAGAACAGCGACAAGGAACGTGTTGAACGTCTGATGCAGCATTTTACGGATATGGGGCTGCGAATCAACTATTCCGAGGGTGCCAATACGACTATTCTTGGTCTGATGGGCGACACCACCAAGCTCGATGAAGGGGACATTATGGCCTATGACGTGGTCGAGCGCGTGCAGCGCGTGACCGAGCCGTTTAAGGCTGTTAACCGCAAATTCCATCCCGAGGACACGATCATCGAGGTCGCGGGGCGCAAGATCGGCGCGGGATACTTCAACGTCATGGCAGGCCCTTGCTCGGTCGAGAGCGAGACGCAAATTGTGGAGGTAGCCGAGGCGGTCAAAAAGGCGGGCGCATCCTTCCTACGCGGTGGCGCGTTCAAGCCGCGTACCTCGCCCTACTCCTTCCAAGGGCTGGAGGCCGAGGGCCTCAAGCTGCTGCTCGAGGCCAAGCGCCAAACCGGTCTGCCAATCGTGACCGAGATCATGAGCGAGAAACATCTTGACCTGTTTGCGGATGTGGATATCATCCAGTTGGGTGCGCGCAATATGCAGAATTTCATGCTGCTGAAGGAACTCGGCCGCTCAAACAAGCCCATTTTGCTCAAGCGCGGCCTGTCCGCCACGATGGAGGAATTTCTCATGGCGGCGGAATATGTCTTTGCGGGCGGCAATCCCAATGTGATCCTGTGTGAGCGCGGCATCCGCACGTTTGAGAACCTGATTCGCAACAATCTGGATATTTCGGCCGTGCCGCTGGTCAAGATGTTCAGCCATCTGCCGATTATCATTGACCCGAGCCATGCCGCGGGACGGCGCGACATGGTGCAGTCGCTGTCGCGCGCGGCGATCGCCGCGGGTGCGGACGGCCTGATGATCGAGGTGCACAACGATCCCAAGCATGCGTTGAGTGACGGCGCGCAGTCGCTCGACATTCCGCAGTTTGACGGCGTGATGGAGGATATCAAGCGCCGCGCGGCATTTGAGGGCCGTGAAATTTGAGTTCCGGTAACAAAAAAGAGGGGCGAAAGCCCCTCTTTTTTGTTGTGCAGCGATTTAGATTTTGATGATCTCGTACTCGCGGGTGCCCAGACCCAGCTTTTCTGCATGCTCGAGCGCGGACTGCCAGTTGGTGTCCGGATGGACGGCATGGAAGTGGTCGTTCGGGTCGTGGATGTGGTGCCGCTCGTGCTCATCGCACAGCAGGCTTGCCGGGTTGACCGGCGCGGCGTTGACCGCATCCGCGCACGCCTGATCGAGCGCGACCGGGTCAAACGAGGCGTACATGCCGATGTTCGGCACGATAGCCACATCGTTTTCCGCGTGACAGTCACAGTTGGGCGACACGTCAATGACCAGCGAAATGTGGAAGCACGGACGACCGTCCACCACCGCTTTGGTGTATTCTGCGATTTTGCGGTTCAAAACGATGTTGGATTCATCGTAAGCGCAGCCAATTGCGTCGGTCGGGCACACGCCGATGCAGCGGCCGCAGCCGACACATTTATCGTGGTCAATGTACGCCTTTTTGTTCGTGATGGTGATGGCGCTGTGCGCGCAGATGCGCGTGCACGTGCCGCAGCCAACGCAGGGGTTCTCATCTACCTGCGGCTTGCCTGCATTGTGCTGCTCCATCTTGCCGGCACGCGAGCCGCAGCCCATGCCGATGTTCTTGAGCGTGCCTCCAAAGCCGCTTGCCTCGTGGCCCTTGAAGTGGGTCAGCGAAATGAACACATCCGCATCCATGATGGCCTGGCCGATTTTGGCTTCCTTGACGTATTCGCCGCCCTCGACCGGCACATACGCTTCGTCCGTGCCCTTCAAACCGTCCGCGATGATGACATGGCAGCCGGTGGAGAACGGTGAAAAGCCGTTGAGATAAGCGGAATCCAGATGGTCGAGCGCATTTTTGCGCCCGCCGACGTACAGCGTGTTGCAGTCGGTCAGGAACGGCTTGCCGCCGCGCTCCTTAACGAAGTCCGCGACCGTTTTGGCCCAGTTCGGCCGCAGGGACGCAAGATTACCCGGCTCGCCGAAGTGGATTTTGATGGCGGTGAACTTTTTGTCAAAGTCGATGCTGTCCATGCCCGCCGCTTTCATCAGTCGGGTGAGCTTTTGCTGCAAATTTTCGGTCAGTGTTGTGCGGAAGTCCGCAAAATAAACCTTGGCTTTTTCCATAGAGGCTTCTTCCTTTCTTGTCTTGCCTTATCATACAATAGTATAGCACAGGAAAATATGGCAAAACAAGTGAGAAAGCATACGGATAAAAAAGAGCCGCACCGAATTTTCGGTGCGGTCATTTACGGAAGGGCGTGCCGTCGTCCGAACGGCCGAGCAGGTAGTCCAGACTGACATTATAAAAGTCGGCAAGTATGCACAGAACATCGTTAGGGATGTTTCGGCGACCGGTTTCGTAATTACAGTAGGTGGAGCGCGGGATATGCAGTGCTTGTGCGACAGCCTCTTGGCTTAAATCGCGATCTTCGCGTATGTCCTTGATGCGCAGCTTCATTGTACCACCTCGTATGTATCAGTATACGTTTCAGAAAACATATACTTGCATTTTGTGTCAAAATGACACAAAATATAGATGAGGTGATAAAAATGAATAGAACCCATGAAAAAACGCAGGAGTGCGTATCTGAGCTGCACTACAAGACCGCTTATCTGCATCTGTTCGGCGCGATAGCCGGGCTAACCGAGCGCATAGAAGCCGCGGGCATCGGCATGAGCCTTGCAGATGTCCGTGGCGCGCTCGAACAGGCGCTGCGCGATGCGGAGGAGCGCGCCTGTGCGGATTAAGCCGCCGTCAAATCGGCCAGGCTGCCAAAGGTGTAGCCCTCGTTCTCCCAGCGGGTGAGCAGCTCGTCGAGGATGCGCGCATTGGTCTCGCTTGTCGAGTGCAGCAGCACAATTGCGCCGTTATGGATGCGCGGCAGCAGCTTTGCAAACGCCTGCTCGTCGGTCGGCTGGTTGTCGGTATACCAGTCAACATACGCCAGCGACCAGAACACGGTTGTATAGCCCAACTCCTGCGCCTGCTTGAGGTTCTCCTCGCTGAATTTGCCCTGCGGCGGACGATAGAATTTCTGCATCGGCTGGCCGGTGAGCGCAGTGTATTTTTCCTCCAGCCCGTTGAGTTCAGCGGCGAAGGCTGCCTTATCGGAAATGGAGGACATATCCGGATGGTGCAGCGTGTGATTGCCCACGATGTGCCCCTCATCCACCATGCGCTGTACCAGCTCGGGTGCGGAGTCAATGAAATTGCCCACAACAAAGAAGCACGCGGGCGCGTTATGCTTTTTCAGCGCATCCAGAATCGCGCCCGTGCAGCCGTTTTCGTAGCCTGCGTCAAAGGTCAGGTAGATGGTGTTTTTACTGGTGTCGCCCACATAGTAGGCGTTCCATTGCAGCAGCGTGTCGGCGGGCACGTTGCCGACCGGCGGCTGGCCCTCGGTCTGGAAGGACAGGCCCCAGTCGCTGATAGACGTGGGCACCGCCTCTTCTGTGTCGGCGGCGGTTTGCTGCGCCGTCGTGGCTCTGTCCTCCTGCGGGACAAGGAAAAACAGCGCGGCGAGCAACGCGCATACGCCCGCCGCCGCACCGATGCGGTACAAGGTATCTCGGGTGATGGTGATAAACATAAGTAAACGCCCCCTTGGTGATACGGTATGCAGGGCATAGAACGGATATACCGGAAAGCCAGAGAAAGGAAGGACAGGCGGCATGGCGGGAAACATAAAAACGGCGGGCGTGCGCCCGTCGCTTTTATGAGCCGTAATCCTCAAGCAAACGGGCAAGCGATTGTGCATCGGACAGCAGAATTCCGTTTTCAAGCGCTTGGCGGTCGGCGATGGGTAATGAGCGCACGTCAATGTCCGTGCGGATGATGATTTCCCCACCGCGGGAGACAACCAGACGGTCTTGCTCGGCCTGGGCAATATAGGGCAGATCGGTCGTGCTGGCGGGCACGGCCGGGGCCGAAAACCAGACGCGCGCGGCGAAAAAGGCGCTGATAAGTGCCGCTGCGCAGGCCAGAAGCGCGATGCGCCGCTGTCGTTTGGCGCGCAGCATGGCCAGCATGTAAAACCCCTGCATCACAGAAATTACCTCCTTATATCCGTGGAATTTTCTTTGAGTATGCCCGGAATTTTGGAAAGTATTCGCAAACAGGTGTAAAATTTGTTTGGAATTTGCGGAATAATGTGGTATAATAGCCGCGAGCGACTGTGATAAACAGAGGCAGACAGAAAAAATGAATGCTTTTAAAACGCCTGTTTCTGTGGTATAATGACTGAAAGCAGATAAAAACTGCTGATTTAATGGAATATCGGGAACGAAACGGACGCTTCTTACGTCCGACCTGATAAGACCCGCGGCAAGAATTCGGCGGGCAAGGAGGAAACCGAATTGGCAACTGGCAAAAGAAAAGGATTGGGCGTCCTGCGCGGGATATCCCGCGTGCTGCTGACGCTGCTGCTTATCGGTGTGCTTTGTGCCTGCTTCTGCGGCATTGCATTTGCGTATTATGTACATGCGTATATTAATCCGTCCGCGCAGGAAACTGCAACCGACCTGAGCAAGGGCCTGGGCTTGGATTTGAACTCTTTTATCTATACAGTCGATTCCGCAACCGGACAAGAAACGCTCTATGAAACCATTCGCGGCATGGAAAACCGTATTTGGGTGGACAGCGAGAATATCCCGGAAGAACTGAAGAATGCGGTTGTCGCAATTGAGGACGAACGCTTTTACAAGCACAGCGGCGTGGACTGGAAGCGCACGCTGGGCGCGGTCAAGAGTTGGTTGTTCGGCGGCGATCAGTACGGCGGTTCGACCATTACCCAGCAGCTGATCAAAAACGTCACCGATGAGGACGATTATTCGGTCAAACGTAAAATCAACGAGATTTTTCGTGCGCTGGCGCTGGAGAACGAGATAGGGGATAAGGATCGTATTCTGGAAATGTACCTCAATACGATTTATCTCGGCTACAACTGTTATGGCGTGAAAACCGCCGCAACCACCTACTTCGGCAAGGATGTATCCGAGCTTAGCCTCGCCGAGTGCGCCGCGCTGGCCGGTTTGACCAACAATCCGTCGATTTATGATCCATATAACCGTCCGGAAAAGGTCAAGGAGCGGCAGGAGAATATTCTCGGCAAAATGCTGGAGCTGGGCATGATTGACCAGACCACCTATAACGAAGCGGTCGCAGCCGAACTGGTCTATCGTCCGTACGAGCAGTATCAGCAGGATATCAGCGATATTTATTCGTATTTTGCGGATGCGGTTATCAAAGACGTGACCAAGGACCTGATGGCGCAGAAGGGATATTCCGAACTGGTGGCCAGCAATATGGTGACCTCGGGCGGCCTGAAGATTTATGCTACTATCGATACCAAGGTGCAGAGCGTTGTCGATCAGGTGTGGGCGGATGATTCCGTGTTCCCCAATACGGAGAAATACGGCGAGCGCCCGCAAAGCGCCATGGTCATCACAGATAAGCAGGGCAACATTGTTGCCATTGCAGGCGGGCGCGGTGAAAAGACCGAAAATCTGGCCTTCTCGTTTGCAACGGACGCACGCCGTCAGCCCGGCTCGTCGATTAAGCCGCTGTCTTCTTACGGTCCCGCCATGGATAAGGGCATTATCGTTCCGTCCACAACGGTGTACGATAAGCCGCTGTATATTCAGAATGATGGAAAACCGTGGCCGATGAACGACGGCAAGATGCCGACGGGCAAAGCCATGACGATCAAAAGCGGTATCACCAGCTCGGTCAACACCATTGCCGTACAGGTAATGGATATGCTGACACCGCAGGCATCCTATGATTTCCTGACACAGCGTCTTGGTATCCAGTTGGTTGGCAGCCGCACTTATGACGACGGCACAGTCAAGAGTGATATCGACTATTCACCGCTGGCGCTTGGTGCACTGACTGACGGTGTGACCGTGCGCGAGATGGCGGGCGGCTTCTCCTCCTTTATCAATGAAGGTGTGTTTGGCGGCACGCGTACCTACACCAAGGTACTGGACTCGGAAGGAAATACGGTGCTCGAAAACAATCCGAGCACAGATTTGGGCTTTGAAAATGTACGCACTGCATATTACATGCTCGAGTGCCTGCAAAACGTTACAGCTTACGGCACGGCATCCGGCACGCAGATTTCCGGTGTGCAGACGGCTGGTAAAACCGGTACGACGACCTCCAATACCGATATCTGGTTCTGCGGCGTAACGCCTCAGTATTCGGCTGCGGTTTGGGTAGGATATGAGCATAACTATGCGCTGAACGGCTTGTACGGCCGCAATGCCGCGGCGATCTGGCTGAAAGTGATGCAGAAGGTGCACGAGGGTGACTCCGGACTGGTGTTTGACTCGCATCCGCAGGACTTTACTACAGTGACCTATTGTATGGATACCGGCCTGCTCGCTTCGGGCGCCTGCCGCGCGGCGGGACGCGCCGCAAGCGGCCGCTTCTGGAACAACGAAGTGCCGACCGAGACATGCAGCCATCAGGGTATTACTACGAGCTATAACTTCGCCAAGGTTGGCGTAACCGATTGGAAGGAAGAAGAGGAAGAGGAGGAGAAGCCGGAGGAAGAGCAGAAGCCGGAAGATCAGAAGCCTTCTGACACGACCGACCCCTCTATCGATCCCGAAACCGGCTTGCCTGCGACTCCGGCTGATCCGGAGACGGGTGAGACGGGTGGCAACACAGGTGGAAATACCGGCGGCGAGACCGGCGGCGGTTCGGGCGGTGAGACTGGCGGAAATACGGGCGGTGAGACCGGCGGCAACACAGGTGGAAACACCGGAGGAGGAACCGGCGGTGAAGCCGGAGGCGCAACTGGCGGTGAAACCGGTGGTGGTACCGAAGGTGGGGCCGGCGGCAACACAGGCGGTAATACCGGCGGCGAAACCGGTGGTGGAACTGGTGGCGGAACCGGTGGAGAGACCACACCGTCGCCAGATGACCCGGAAGCATAAAACCGACTGGAACGCATAAAGTAACAACCGAATATCTGTTCAGCGCCGCACAAGGCCGCACACATCGGGGCGTTAGCGGTGTCCTGTACCCGCAATCCGCTACAGCGGGGATGATGCGGGCAAGGAGGGACGTGCGCGCGGCGAGGCAGCTGCCAACAGGGTGATGAGAGACCGGTACTGCGCAACGGAGGACCGTGAACCATGTCAGGCGGGGAACCGAGCAGCATTAAGCGGAAACCATCGTGTGCCGCAGAGCTGCCGATTTTGAGCCCAAACCGCAGAAAGGCAGTCGGGCGCACGCTTTCGAATTGCCCGTGTGCGGTCTTGTGGGGCGCTGAACGGATTTCGCTTGAAACCACGCTTTCAAGCGAGCGGATGCACCGAGCATGGCTCGGATACATCCGGACGGGACAAAAGTTCCGACAAGCGAAACTTTTGCTCCGACTGGTATAAAAACCCACGCGCATGTCGCGGGTTTTTATGGATTGGATTGCGCGCTTGGCGCGCAGGAGAGAACGCTGGGAGGCGGGCTTGCGCCCGCCTCTTTTGTGGTATATGAAACGTCTGGAGCAGGAAAGAGAAAGGAGAGGTATGCGTTGTATCAGGCGCTGTATCGCAAATGGCGGCCACAGACCTTTGCGGATGTAATCGGCCAGCAGAATATCACGGATACGCTGCGCGCGCAGCTCCGATCCGGCCGTCTGAGCCATGCCTACCTGTTCACCGGCACCCGCGGCACAGGCAAAACAACTTGCGCCAAGATTCTGGCGCGCGCGGTCAACTGCGAGCATCCGGTGGACGGCGACCCATGCAACGAGTGCGCGGCTTGCCGCGGTATACTGGACGGATCGGTGCTCGATGTGACCGAAATTGACGCGGCGTCAAACAACGGCGTTGACAACATCCGCGATTTGCGGGATGAGACACGATACACGCCCGCGCAGGTAAAAAAGCGCGTGTTCATCATTGACGAGGTGCATATGCTCTCGATTGGCGCGTTCAACGCACTGCTGAAAACACTGGAAGAGCCGCCCGAGCATGTGCTGTTCATCTTAGCAACCACCGAATTGCACAAGGTGCCTGCGACCATCCTGTCGCGCTGCCAGCGGTTCGATTTTCGACGCATCGGCGCGGAGGATATTGCGCGCCGCCTGCTGAATGTGGCGGTGGGCGAGGGTATCGAGCTGACCGAGGGTGCGGCGCGCCTGATTGCGCGACTGGCAGACGGCGCGATGCGTGATGCCCTGTCCATGCTCGACCGTGCGGCGGCAGCGGGCGCGGTAGATGAGCAAACGGTGACCGCGGCGCTCGGTGTGATGGGGCAGGACGACGGTATTCGACTGGCGGAGCACCTCAAAACCGGGGATTTGGCCGCGGCCATTGCGCTGATTGACGAATATTACAACGCGGGCCGAGATTTAGCCGCGGTATATGACCAGATGCTGGGACTTATCCGGGACGCGCTGCTGGTTAAGACAAGCAAAACCGATGTTTCCGCGTTGATTTCCCCAGCGTATACGGTAAAAAGCCTGCAAAAGCTGTGCGATGGGCTGGCTTCGTCCACCCTGATTGCGTGGAGCCGTGTGATAGGGGAAGCGCTTGACCGCATGCGCAGCGCGGCCAACCGCCGTGTCGAAGCGGAGCTGTGCGCGGTTCGGCTGTGCAGTCTGGGCGCGGAACAATACGATACATTGAGCGGGCGCGTGGAGGCGCTTGAGGAAAAAATGAAGCATGGCGTACCGGTTGCGGCGATGCCGGCGCAAGCGGTGCGGCAGGCGGACGATATGCCGCCTGCGCCGGGCGATGAGGATGCTCCGCCTCCGCCGGATGACGGCGATGCGCCGCTTTGGGCGGAGCAGGAAGCAACGGTAAGACAGTCGGCATCGGCGGCGAAGCCTGCTGCGGCGGCAGTCAAAGCAGCCGCATGGCCGCAATGGACGCAGCTGCTGGGAATGCTCACCGGCAAAATCAACACCGGTGCGCATACCAATCTGAAAGTATCCGCCAAGGGCATGCTGGAGGATGGCGTGCTGGTGATTCAGTGCGAGGACAGCATCACGGCTATGCTGGCCAAAGCGGAGCCGACGATGAAGGTGATCCGGGAGCAGGCAGCAGCGCTGGCAGGCGCGCCAATCAAGGTGAAGGTGCGCGAAGCCGGGGATGAACCCGTAATACAAAAAAACGCCGCGGTCGATGAGATCATCGGTCGGGCGAAAGCATTTGATATTCAAGTAAAAGAACTATGAGGAGGACATAACAGATGGCAAAGGGAAAAGGCTTTGGCGGCGGCTTCGGCGGCGGTATGAACATGCAGGCGATGATGAAGCAGGCGCAGAAGATGCAGGAAAACATGATGAAGGCGCAGGAAGAGATTGCGCAGATGGAGACCACCGGCACAGCGGGCGGCGGCATGGTGACTGCCACGGTGACCGGCACGGCGACGCTCAAATCCATCGAGATAAAGCCTGACGTGGTCGATCCGGATGACATTGATATGCTGCAGGATCTGGTGGTCGCGGCGGTCAACGAGGCGCTCAAGGCTGCCAACGAGAAGTCCCAGAGCCAGATGAACGCGATTACCGGCGGCATGGGCGGTCTGGGCGGCGGCCTGTTCTGATGGACTTTTTTGCACCGCCGGTCGAGCGGTTGATCGAGGAATTTGCAAAGCTTCCCGGTATCGGGCAGAAAACCGCGCAGCGGCTGGCCTTCCATGTGCTCGACCTGCCAAAAGAGGACGCTGAACGCTTTGCTGACGCGATTCGTGAGGCGAAGGCAAAGACCTTTACCTGTAAGCGATGCCAGAATCTGGCCGACAGTGAGGTTTGCCCAATTTGCGTCGACAACACCCGTGACCAAAAGACCATCTGCGTGGTGGCGGAACCGCGTGACGTAATTGCGTTTGAGCGCACTAAGGAGTATCACGGCCTGTATCATGTGCTGCACGGCACGCTTTCCCCTATGGGACACGTTGGGCCGGACGATATTCGCATCCGCGAGCTGGTGCAGCGCGTGGCGGATGAGGACACTGAGGAGGTCATCCTCGCTACCAATCCGGACACCGAGGGCGAGGCTACGGCCATGTACATTTCCCGCCTGTTGCAGCCCTTCGGTATCCGCATCACCCGCCTTGCATACGGTATTCCCGTGGGCGGGCATTTGGAATATGTCGACGAGGTGACGCTGACCCGTGCGCTTGAAGGTCGGCGGGATTTGTAAATAGGGTATTTCTGCTTTGTTCCTGCTTTTTATGCGGGGCTGCCGCGCATTACAAAGAGCAGCCGCGCCAGGCGCGTAAAAACAGGAACGGCCGGACTTTCGTCCGGCCGTTCCCGCAATAAAAGGTAGGATAGAGAGTAGAAAGCAAGAACATGTGGGGGGATCTTACGCTTTCCAAGTTTATTATGATATAGGGAAAATGTGAACATTCTGTGTACATTTCGCAACAAATTTTGTTTTTGTATAAGCGGGAGGAAAAAAGTCAGTGGCAGAACTGAAAAAGGAAATCGAGAATCGGCGCACTTTTGCGATCATTTCGCATCCGGACGCCGGTAAAACCACCATTACGGAGAAATTTTTGCTGTACGGCGGCGCAATTCAGGAGGCCGGCATGGTAAAGGGCAAGAAAAACAGCCGCCATGCCGTGTCAGACTGGATGGAAATTGAGAAGCAGCGCGGTATTTCCGTCACCTCTTCGGTGCTGCAGTTCCGCTATGAAGGCAAGTGCATCAACATCCTCGACACCCCCGGGCATCAGGACTTCTCCGAGGATACCTACCGTACGCTGATGGCGGCGGACTCGGCGGTCATGGTTATCGACGCCTCCAAGGGCGTCGAGGCGCAGACGCGCAAGCTGTTCAAGGTGTGTGCAATGCGCGGCGTGCCGATTTTCACCTTTATCAACAAGATGGATCGTGAGTCGCGCGACCCGTATGAGCTGCTCGAGGAGATTGAGAACGAGCTGGGCATCGGAACTTATGCGGTCAACTGGCCGATCGGTTCGGGCAAACGCTTCAAAGGCGTCTATGACCGCATGGACGACGAGGTTATCGCCTTTGAAGGCGCGGATTTCCGGCACGAGGTCAAGGCGCAGCGCCTGTCGATTGACGATCCAATCCTCGAGGGATTGCTGCCCGAGGATCAGTACCAAACGCTGATTGACGATGTGGAGCTGCTCTCCGGCGCGGGGGATGAGTTCGATTTGCAGGCGGTGCATGCGGGTAAGCTGTCGCCGGTGTTTTTCGGTTCGGCGCTGACCAATTTCGGGGTAGAGCCGTTTCTCAAGAAGTTCCTGCAAATGACTCCGCCGCCGACCGCACGCACGGCCGACATCGGTGTGATTGACCCGTTTGAGAACCATTTCTCGGCTTTTGTGTTCAAAATTCAGGCCAATATGAACAAGGCGCACCGCGACCGCATCGCGTTTATGCGTATCTGCTCGGGCAAATTTGAGCGCGGGCAGGAGGTTTTGCATGTGCAGAGTGGGAAAAAGATGGTGCTGGCCGCGCCGCAGCAGCTGATGGCGCAGGATCGCTCGATTGTGGATGAGGCTTATGCGGGCGATATCATCGGCATCTTTGATCCGGGTGTGTTCTCGATTGGCGATACGGTGTGCGATCCCAAGCGCAAGTGCATGTTTTCGGGCATCCCGACCTTTGCACCTGAGCTGTTTGCCACCGTTCGGCAAAAAGACACGCTCAAGCGCAAGCAGTTTGTCAAAGGCGTGGAGCAGATTGCGCAGGAGGGCGCTATCCAGATTTTCCGCGAACCGGGTGCCGGTATGGAGTCGGTCATCGTGGGCGTGGTAGGCGTGCTGCAATTCGAGGTGCTGGAATACCGCCTGAAAAATGAGTATAACGTTGAGATCATCCGCGAAAATCTGCCATATGAGCATGTGCGCTGGGTGGAAAATGATGAAGCGGATTTTGATATCAAGTCGCTTCAGCTCACAAGCGATACCAAAATCGTCGAAGACCTCAAGGGGAACAGTCTGCTGCTGTTTTCCTCTCCGTGGAATATCACATATGCGCTTGAGCATAATGAAAATCTGCGTTTGGCGGAGTTTTCGGAAAACGCATAAGCGTCTTATGCGATACAGATAAGTCAACAATGCGATAAAACAGGCTCCATTTATGCTGCGTGCATAAATGGAGCCTGTTTGCAGATATATCGGAGATTTTATGCGGCAGTGAGTTATCCGGTTTGCACACTCGTCAGGGGGACAAGTGCAGGCGTGCCGAAAATACCCATCTGTTCCGCGTCCTGCAGTGTGACCTGACCGGTTTCACGGTCCACATAAGCCACCAGCCATAAGTCGGTATTCTCCTGCCGCGTGTCGTATCGCTCATATAGATTACCATCGTAGCTCCACTCGTTGCATGACAGGGCAAGCGTCAGGCTGTCATATTGCGCAGGAGAGAAGTTGTCGTTATAGATGCCCTCTTCGGGATAGTTGTAAATGCACCAAGTGTAGCCCTTTTCTTCGTATGTACCGGTGCCATCATTGAGGCGCAGCGTATAATCGCCCATTTCGCCCGGTTCGACCTGCAACTCAAGCGTAGTGCCGTCGGCCAGCGTTGCCACTGCATATTCGCCTATTAGGTCGTACAGAGCGGCATAGATGCTGATATAGTTATCCGAATCATACGTATATTCTTGACCCCGCTCATAATACATTGCGCCATCGTCATAACTGACCCAATCATCAGCCTCTGCCTCGGCGTCCGGCTCGTATGCCCCACCATCGCCGAGATTGATTTCAAACGAGCTGAAATCGGCGAGGAAATTGTCGATGAGATTCCTTGCTGCCGGTAGAAGAGCGGGCAGTATATTAATCAGTATAACCGCGATTATGACAACTACTGCAATCTTTCCTTTTCCTTTTGGCGCTTCGCGAATTGGTTTGACGCTGGCTCGGGCTTTTTGTGCACGTACGGGTGCTTTTCGCGTGCGCGTTTTCTGATAGGTTGGCTCATCTGCGAATTGCTTCTCCCGCCACGCGGCTGCCTTCTTTTCCAGTTCGCCAACACGTCCGCGGGTTCCTGTGCGCGCGCCGCAAATCGGACACTCCCGATCCTCATCATTGTAATTGATGCCACAATGCTGACACTTCATATGGAAAGCCCCCCTTCTCTGGTTTCATCATAGCAGAGAAGAGGAGCGTGCGCAAGCTTAATTCGGAAAATGATGCAGCAGCAGTTCAATTCTGGCAGGTTCAATCACCTGCGGCTCGCCCTGCGATGCCGAGTGGACTACAACACCCTGTCCGGTGTTCGGATGCAGTGTGGAAGCGCAAAAGTCCAGCGCAAATAATACCATCAGCAGTGCGCACAAAAACGGGAGCACGGCATGCGGCAGCCCTCGAAACACACGCAACAGCATGGGTGCCGCCAAATAGACTGCCGCGCAGCAGCCCATGCCAAATATCAACGCGGTTGGCAGGCTTACCAAACCGTCCACGTTGAGCGGATATTCGCTGTAATCCCACCAACGCAGGCCGTAAACAGCCAGCAGATAGCGCCCTGTGACAAATTCAATCGCAGTGGAAAACAAATTGCACCCAACGTGAAAACCGCAAGTGGGCGTGCGATAAAGCGCCCCAGCAGCAGGACGGACAGCATCCCACCCACGCCGTAAATCGGCAGCCATGGTCCGAGCATGGTGCCGCGGTTGACCAGTTCGCCGTCAAGCAGCAGGTGCAGCCCGACCTCCCACAGCCAGCCCGCTATCGAAAAGACCAGAAACAGCCCCGCACCCTCGCAAAGCGTGCATCGTCCCGCTGTGTCAAAGCGCTCCTGCTGCATATATCGGTATATCGCCGTCATATCTATCCCTCCCGTTGGTGCCCTTTCATTGTACACGGCAATTCTTTGGATTGCCGCTGCAAATTCCTTAAGATTGTATGAGTGCCCCGCATTTTGGGTGCAAAAAAGGGACGCGCGGAAGCGCGTCCCCCGTGTATGTGTTGCTTTATTCCAGATTCAGCTTGTGCCGGAGGATATAATGTGTGCCAAAGTAGCCGATCGCACCCGGAATCGCGGTTGCAACGCAGAAACCGAGCAACACGCCGTGCAGCAGCACCTGCTGTGGCATGCCGTTGAGCGCATTAGCCAGCGCAGTCATGACGGTTTCGATCGGGCCGTTCGCCACACCGAACAGCACAAACGTGAGCAGGAACTGCGCCGCTGTGGTCAGCACAAAGTACCATACGACTGACATCAGCACACGATGCTTTTTGGCCAGATGGCCGAGCGCCATACACAGATAGAGGTACAGAACCCCGCTCGCCAGCGACAGCAGCAGAAGCAGGATGCTCTCGAACAGATACCCCAGCGCGTTCGGGTCGGCAGCAATGGTCGTGCCCACTTGATGCAGTACCATACCAATGGCGAAAATTAGATTGGTGTCTGCGCCGAGAATGGAAATGCTCAGCACGGCGATAATGCCACTCAGCAGGCAAACCGCCACGGCGACGATTACCTTGCTCCAGATGTGCTGCGCGACCGTCACCGGCAAGGTGAACATCAGGTATCCCTCGTCTCCGAGCAGGTTTTTATAAAATCGCTGGATCAGGATGACCGCGGTCACAACGAACACCGCTACCAGCAGCGCCACAAACACCATCGCCAAAATGGCCGACGGAATACCGTTCAAAAAGCCCTGTGCGCCATCGGTTGTCATCAGGGCATTGATAATGCTCATCAGCAGCATTGCGCCATACAGCGGCAGGCAGATACGCGCACACGCCTTCCATTCATATTTTAACAGCTTCAGCATGCGAACACCTCCCGGAACAGCATATCAACGGATTTTCCGTGTTCCTCCCGAATCGTGTCCACGCTCTCGTGCAGCGTCATCACGCCGTTTTTCAGGAAGATGACCTCATCAAGCACGCGCTCGATATCCGCAATCAGGTGGGTGGACAGCAGCACTGCGGCATCCTCGCTGTAATTGGACAGGATTGTGTTGAGGATGTAGTCGCGCGCGGCCGGGTCTACGCCTGCGATCGGCTCGTCGAGCAGGAACAGCTTGGCCTTTCGGCTCATCGTCAGAATGAGCTGCACCTTTTCCTTTGTGCCCTTGGACAGCGTTTTGAGACGGTCAAGCGCATTGATGTGCAGTGATTGCAGCATATCGTTTGCCTTGACCCGGTCAAAATCCGTGTAGAAATCGGCAAAGAAATCCATCAGGTCGGATACCCGCATCCAGTCGTTCAGATATGCCCGGTCGGGCAGGTAGCTGACCACACTGTGCGTATGCACGCCGGGCGCCTGACCGTCTACCAGCACGCTGCCGGACGTTGGCTGAATCAGGCCGTTGATCAGCTTAATTAAAGTTGTCTTGCCCGAGCCGTTCGGGCCGAGCAGGCCGACAAACCGGCCGCCGCTCAATGTCAGGTTCAGATTGTCGAGCGCCTTTAAGCTGCCATAGGTCTTGGTCAGCCCTGCGCAGACAATCAGCTCATTTGTTTGTTCCATTCTCATTTCCCTCCCCTTGGCGCTTTTCGAGCAGACGGTATACCTCCTGCTCAGAGAAGCCGAGCTGGCTCATGCCAGCCAAAAATTCCGCAATACGATCACTTGCGATTTGTTCCCGAATTTTCTGGATCATCTCTTTATCCTCCGTCACATAGCGTCCGCTGGTCCGGTTGGTATACATCAGGCCCTCACGCTCCATATCTGCCAGCGCACGCTGCATCGTGTTGGGATTCACCCCTGCCTGTGCCGCCAGCTCGCGTACCGCCAGCACCTTATCGCCTGCCGCCAGCTGCCCGCTGACGATCTGTTGGGTCAATATTTCCACCAGCTGCTGGTAGATTGGCCGATCGCCCCGCAGTTGCCATTGCATGGCCTCGCTCCTCTCTTGTCATATTATATTATGATAATAATATAATAATACATAATTGTCAACCCCTGACAAAAAATATTTTTCATCCGGTGTTGGCTATGCTATAATAGGCCATAACGGAGGAGCGACATATATGAAAATTTATCCCCATCTGCGTGTGCTGTGGATTGCCTTGGCGATATCCGCAGTCACAAATCTGGCAGCGCTGAGCAGTTCTTTGGCTGTCTTGCTGGCCGCAAACATCATAAACCTGCTATGCTACGGCGTAATTGCTTATGTACTTTACCGCTTGGCGGATGAAGGTGCGCTGCTGAGCCGAGCTTTTCCCGCGCGGCTGCTTTGCATCGCGCTGATTGCGCTGGCGCTGGTGTTCACGCAACTGGCGGGCGAGAACGTCATGCTGCAAAATTTTATGTCTCTGTTGTCCATGGCAGGCAGCGTTGCGGGATTGCTCAGCGAGTATTATCTGTACTGGGGGCTGGATGAGCGCGTCATTCCCCATGCCTACAACTATCCTGCGCGCCGTATTCGCTGGTGCCTGTATGCGCCGCTGCTTGGCGCGTTTGTTGCCAGCGCGCTCATTCTGGCGGCGCTGCCGCTGCCCGCGGTCTTTGTGCAGATGGTGGGACAAATTATACCCCTTGTGCTGCTGTGGCAATATATGCGCGCGGTACAGATGCGCGAGGACAACCCGTTAACCTTCTGATATGCAAAAACCCCCGGAAGCAATAAAACGGCATGGTCTGCTGTAGCTTATTGTTCCGGGGGTATTTTATGCAAACAAGCATCACACGCGCGGGGAAGTGTGATGCTTGCAAAAGACAACAACTGCAATGGGATGGATTGAGAAGGCGTTTGCACCATCTAAAAGGGGATTCTGTGCGATGTCATGCGGAAAACGCCGCGGCAGGGGGAGTGCCCGACAGTAGCACGGCATGGGTCGACTGACCGTCCGGTTTTATGCGCCAGTGCTATCACAATCGTCTCATGCGCACCGATGCCAGCCGCGGTTATCCCTCGGCGGCAAAGCGGCGCACCAATTGCGCGGTTTGTGTGCAATCCTCGCGGGAGATATCGTGATGGCAGACCATGCGGTACTCTCCGCCCGTGCATCCGGTGACCTTGACGCCATGCTCCAGCATCCAAGCCGGATAGCGGGCGGCTTTGTCCGCCTTCCAGTCGGCGGTGAAGAATATCATATCGATATCCAATCGGTCGCGCAGCACTTGTATGCCGTCGATGTCATCGAGCAGCGCGCCCAGATATGCTGCGTTTTCGTGATCCTCTTTGACCCGATCGGTCATATCGCGCAGCGCAACCAGCCCAGCGGCCGCTAGAAAGCCCGCCTGCCGCATGCCGCCGCCGAGAATGCGGCGCGCGCGGCGCGCCCGCCAGATCAGCTTTTTCGATCCGGCGAGAATCGAGCCGACCGGCGCGCACAAGCCTTTGGACAGGCAGCACATCACCGTGTCGCAGTACTGCGTCAGCTCGCGCACATCGGAAACGCCAAGCGCCGCGGCAGCGTTAAACAGCCGCGCGCCATCCAGATGTACCGCTACGCCCTTTTCCTGCGCGACCTCATAGATAGCGCGCATGTTGTCGAGCGAGACGACCGCGCCCGTAGAATGTGCGTTTTCCACCACCACAAGCGCTGCGGGTGCGACCTGCTCGTCGCTGTCATCAGTCAGGCAGTCGCGCACGGAGTCCGGGTCCATGGTGCCGTTGACGCTCTGCGGGAAACGCAGAGAGACACCGGAAAGCTGGGCATAAGAGCCGGCTTCGTGGTCGGCAATATGCGAATGAGGGTCGATAATAACGCAGTCGCCGCGACGGGTGTGCGCCAGCAGCGCACAGGCGTTGCCCTGCATGCCTGAGGTAACGAACACCGCGGCTTCCTTGCCCAGACGCTCGGCGGCATAGGCCTCCAGCTCGTGCAGAGTCGGGTCGTCGTTAAAAACATCATCGCCAACCACGGCGGTGGCCATCGCATCTCGCATGGCCTGTGTCGGTTGGGTGACGGTGTCGCTTCGTAAATCAATGTAACGCATGGAAAGTCCTCCTTTTTATCAAATATGGTTTGTGTTGTCGGCCGGCAGTTGAGTGGAACGGGATATTATGTTTGCTCTCAGGGTATTGAAAAAGGAGCGGATTGTGCGCATTTTGGTTGGTTTGCCGGCATTGCATCAGGTCTCGTCTTTTTTGATTTGCGACAGGTAGCGGTACACGCTGGCCTGTGAGCAGTGCAGCGCATCGGCAACATTCTTGACCGCGCCCTTGAGCAGGAAAATGCCGTCCGCTTCGAGCGAGGCGATGATTTGAATGCGTTCGTCAGGCGTCAGCCGGTCGGCGGTCACACCAAGGCGTGCCAGCTCGCGGCTGACCGCATCGCCTGCGACGGCGTCAATCGAGTTGTGGAAACTCTCGGTTGTAGCGGGTACGGCTCGTACGGCTTCGCCGCTTTGCGGAACACCAGCATGGCAGTGGTTTTCCACAAACGCATCCGGATGACACAGGCGCAGAATGTTTTCGCTGGCCGCTTGATACCGGCTGTCATCAAAATTGATGCACAGCATGCCAATCAGACGGCCGTTTTGTTTAATGAACAGCGTGGAGGAGCGCAATGTCTTTCCGGCGGCGGATACACCGCAGTAATGCAGCCAATAGTCCTGCGACTGGTAGCTTTTATCCATCAGAATTTTGAGCGCCACATTGGTGAGCGGGGCACCCACCTCGCGCCCGCTGACATGATTGTTGGCGATGGCGATGATAGAGCGGTTCTTATCGGTCAGATCGTGCAATGCGATCTCATAATCGGGGCCAAGCGCCTGACCGAGAAATTCGGTCAGTATCATATAATGTTGCAGCAACGGAGTGGCCATACGCTCACCTCATTTTCAAAAATCAGACAGGTTTTGACCTTGATTGTATTATAACGTGGAAAAATGAGGTTTGTCAAAAGGGGGGAGAATAAATTATCATAATCATAAGAAATAATTATTCTATGGTTTCGAGAAAACCTATATAAAACCCCCGCAAAAAGCGCCGATAAAGTGTGCTGACATACAAAATGAGCACAATTCGCTTGACAAATTATTATTCTGATGATAAATTTATCTCAGAAAAGAAGACGTAGAGAGGATGAAAAAGTCATTGGTACGGATTTTGACTCCGTGACAATTGGATCGTATGCCTTAGTCCATGGGGTATGGCCGTAAGACCGCGGAGCAGCCGGCGGAGCTGAAAAATGTTGAGAAGAGAAGTAATCTGAGGAATACAATATGGCGTAACCTGCGCCGCGTGGAAAGAGCGCAGGATATAAGTGGTAAAGGACACCCGCGGAAAAGTGAAAAATTCCGCGGGTGTTTTTTTGATCGGTATGATCAGTATAACAAGGGGTGTAACGTATGAGTAATGCAGAAAACAAACGCGATGGATTTAAAAATAGATGGGGCTTCATTTTAGCTTGTATCGGCTCTGCGGTCGGTATGGCAAACATCTGGCGGTTCCCTTATATGGTTGCCACGTATGGCGGCCTGACATTCCTGTTGCCGTACTTCCTGTTTGTACTGCTGATTGGCGCATCCGGTGTTATGGAAGAGTTCTCGCTTGGCCGTTGGGGCGGCGCGGGCCCGGTCGGATCGTTCGGCAAAGCGATGCAGGACGGTGGGAAGCCCAAAAAGGTCGGTGAGGCCATCGGCGCGCTGCCGGTTATCGGTTCGATGGGGCTGGCAATCGGCTACTCGGTTGTCATGGGCTGGATCTTTAAATACACCAAAATGAGCATTACCGGTGAGATGTTCGCTATGGGTCAGGATATGAATATCATCGGCGGCACTTTCGACGCTGCGGCGCCCGGAAGCAACACGCTGGGCGAAGGCATCAGCATGATGCTGCAAAACGGCATCTTTGGTATCGGCAACGGTTTTTGGATCATTGTTGCGGTCGCGGTTTCTGTCGTTATCATGGCATTGGGCGTTGCGGGCGGTATTGAAAAGGCATGCAAAGTCATGATTCCGCTGCTGTTCGGCCTGTTCCTTATCATGGCGGTCTATATCGCGTTCCTGCCGGGCGCGGGCGACGGTTATCAGTTCATCTTTACACTGGATATCAACGGCCTGCTCAACTGGAAGGTTTGGATCTATGCTTTCGGTCAAGCGTTCTTTTCGCTGTCTGTTGCCGGTAACGGCTCGGTGATTTATGGTTCTTACCTTGGCAAGGAGGTAGAGATTTCTTCCTCTGCCCGCAATGTAGCCGTATTTGATACGCTCGCAGCGCTGGTCGCCATGTTTGTTATCATCCCTGCGATGGCGACGACCGGCAGCGAACTGTCCACGAAAGGCCCCGGGCTGATGTTTGTCGCGCTGCCCGGCGTGTTCAACGGTATGGGCGGCATCGGCTGGGTGATCGGTGCGTTCTTCTTCATCGCGGTGCTGTTTGCCGGCACGACTTCGATTATCAACCTGTATGAGACACCGGTCGCCTTCATGCAGGAAAAGTTTCATCTCGGCCGTATTCCGTCGGTTGTTGTGATCCATGCGATTGGACTGATCGTCGCACTGCTCATTCAGCCTTGGACCTCGCAGTGGATGGATATGGTTTCGATTTACATCTGCCCGTTCGGTGCGGCGCTGGCCGGTATCATGTTCTTCTGGATTATGAAAAAGCAGACTGTACTCGATGCGGTCAATCAGGGTGCGCACAAGGAGATCGGCGGCTGGTTTTATCCGCTCGGTAAATGGATTTATGTACCGCTGTGCATCATCGCACTGATTGCCGGCGCGGCGTTAGGCGGCATTGGCTAAGCCTGTAGCTGGAAAAAAATGATCTGTCCTCTTCCCGCGAGAATTGCCCACCGATTGTTGAAGATGACGAGCAATTTATGTTATACTAATGGAACCAATTGAATTGAATATGAGGAATGAAGGAGAAAAAGATGGATTCGAATCTGCGCGACAAGATATCCAGTGCTGCCACTGCGATTGAGCTCACCCTTGGTCTGATTATCCTGCTGGCCTGCGTGATAGGCAGTGTGGGGTTGGTGTACACGACCGAACTGAATCAGCTGTTTCTGGTGCCGGACTATTTGCAGAAGAGACTCAGCGATGCCTGTCTGATTATCATCGGTATCGAGTTAATCAAGATGATCACCTGCCATACCATTGACTCTGTGGTGGACGTGATGCTGCTGGCGATTGCCCGTCAGATGATCGTGGAACATACAACGCCGGTGGAAAACATGCTGGCGGTGCTTTCGGTTGGCGTATTGTTTGTTATCCGTAAGTATTTGTACATTTCGCGCTTGGATCGTCGCAAGAGAAGCAAGAAGGACATTGAAAGCGATGTTCAAGCAGAAGTATTGGGGTTTGACGTGTCGAAAGAAAATAGAGAGAAGCAAGGCCGTTCCTGATGGGACGGCCTTTGCCGTCTTTACCGGACAGTGACGGCAAAGTGTGCACCGATTTTTGTGTTTTCCGCGTGACAGATCAGACTGTGCAGGGCAGGGATTTTCTGTGAAGCACAATAAGGAATGGAACATATCTGAAATAAAGCGAAATCTCCTTGGTACAATCGGAAGCATATGCAAGAAACAAGGCGCTTTCTTCCGCAGGCATCTGCGCGCGACAGGTCTACCCATCCACACAGAAAACGATCTTATAGCTCACCGTATATTGCAGGATAAAAGGCGTAGAGGGGCTTGTGCTCGTCCGCGCGCCGCATGGCAAACTATGTCCACAGCGCGCACACAATCGCCAGCAGCGCGGTCAGCCTCGTTGCGACGCTGCGCCGCCGTGGGGCGCAAAGACACCGGCGCGCCGTCCATCGTGGCCTATGCGTCGCGGTGTCCAGCAGAATATGTCCCGCCATGTGCATCCTCTCCTTTTACTGCGTTCAGTACAGCATGGAATTGTCCGAGTTTTGTCCGTACATCAGAAAAAACAGCCTGCCGGTTGGCAGGCTGTTTGTGTTTTGGATATCGTTATTTGGAGGGCGGGATTTCGCCCACGCCGTTTAAGATATAGTGCGGCCGGTAGGCGTAGTTTTCCACATCCGCGCGCGTGGTGCAGCCGGAGAGCACCAGAACGGTGTCCAAACCGGTTTCAATGCCCGCGACAATGTCGGTATCCATACGGTCGCCGACCATGACGGCTTCATGCGAGTGCACACCCAGCAGCCGCAGTCCGGTGCGCATCATCAGGGGATTGGGCTTGCCGACGTAGTATGCGTTTTTCCCGGTGGCCAGCTCGATGGGGGCAACCAGCGCGCGGCATGCCGGAATGATGCCCTGCTCGGACGGGCCGGTCAGGTCGGAGTTGGTCGCAATCAGGCGCGCACCCTTGTTGACCAAATCAACCGCCTTGAGGATGGTCTGGTAGTTGTAGGTATTCGTCTCACCCGCGATGACATAGTCCGGGTCGACATCGTTCATCACAATGCCTGCCTCATACAGTGCGCCGACCAAGCCGGGCGCGCCAATAACATAGGCGGATGCGCCGGGCTTCTGGCTGGCAACAAACTTGGCGGTTGCAAGCGCCGAGGTGTAGAAGTGTTCCTCGCCGATTTCCAGACCCATGCGGGCGAGCTTCTGCTGCAATTCAAGCGGCGAACGCTCGGACGAGTTGGTCAGAAACAGAAAACTCTTGTTTTCCTTCTGCAGCCAGTCGACAAATTCCGTTACGCCCTCCAGCAGACGGTTGCCGTGATAGATGACACCGTCCATATCGCAGATAAAACCTTTTTTCTCACGAAGCAATTCAAGTGTTTCGCTCATTTCGGTTCTCCTTTCGCAGTATTTTGTATCACTTCTATTATGCGGAATACATAGCGGTTTCGTCAAGAGAAAAAAGTTTTTAAGGCGTTAAATAACTGTAAAGGATAGATGCTTTGCGCGGGTGGACAAAGCATGGTATACTGTAAAGGAATTGAGGAAACGGAGAACGGAAAATGGCAATCAGCAAAGCCATGCGTGCCGCGCTGCACGCACTGAGTTATACGGCGAATATTGATTTGGAAAAAACCTATCGAGTGGAGCGGGCGGTGCGCGGTCTGCGCACGCCGCTCGCGCCGCTTTACCATTTGTGGGACCACAAAATTGAGCGGAACGGGCATGACATTCGCGTACGCATCTACACACCGAAAAAGCAGACAGACGGACGCCTGCTGCTGTTTTTTCACGGCGGCGGCTGGGTGCTCGAAAGCGTGGACACATACGATGCCGTCTGCCGCAATCTGGCGCGGCGCACGGGCTGCCGTGTGGCTTCTGTGGAGTACAGTCTTGCGCCCGAGCATGTGTTTCCCGAGGGCTTGGAGGACTGCTATGCCGCTGCGCGCGAGGTCTACCGGCATCCCGAGCAGTTCGGTGTGCGCTCGCATGAGATAACGCTCGTGGGTGATTCTGCGGGGGGCAATCTGGCGGCGGCGGTATCGCTCATGGCACGCGACCGCGGAGAGTTTGAGATTGCGCAGCAGATCCTGATTTATCCGGCCACCTATCACGACCATTCGCCTGACTCGCGCTTTGATTCTGTGCGGGAAAATGGGGCAGACTATTTGCTCACGGCCAAGCGCGTGTGTGATTATATGATGCTGTATGCGGGCGGGGATCCCAAACACATGCGCAATCCGTATTTTGCGCCGCTGCTTGCGTCTGATTTGTCGCGCCAGCCGCGCACGCTGATTGTCACCGCCGAGTTTGACCCGCTGCGCGACGAAGGCGAAGCCTACGCCCGTGCGCTGCGGGATGCAGGCAATTCGGTGGAGCAATACCGCATGCCGGATGCGCTGCATGGTTATTTTTCGCTGCCCGTGCGGTTTCCGATGGTGCGGCGCACCTATGATCTGATCGAACAATTCCTGAATGGAGAGTCAATCGCATGCCAAACGATAAGCACGACCGAAAAAATTTAAGCTGGAGCCGTCTGGATAACGCGGCGAAGATATTTCCTCCGACCTCGCATGGGTCGGCTACGGGCGTGTTCCGCCTGTCGTGCGAGCTGACCGAGCCGGTCGCGCCCGACGTGCTGCAAACCGCGCTGGACCGCACGCTCAAACGCTATCCGCATTTGCTGATGGTCATGCGGCGCGGTGTGTTTTGGTACTACCTTGAACAGACCACGCTGCGGGCTTCGGTCGTACCCGAGCATGCGCCGCCGTGCGCGGCGCTGTATGAGGGCAGCCGGTCGCTTCTGTTCCGTGTCAGCTACTGGCGGCATAAGGTCAGTCTGGACATGTATCATGTGCTGGCGGACGGCGCGGGCGCAATCGAGTTTTTCGAGGCGCTGATGACCGCCTATCTGATGCTGCGTCATCCGGAGGCAGAGAGCGACGGACTGCCGCAGGCATCCGTATCCCAGCGCTGGGCGGATAGCTTTCAAAAGTACTATAAGCCGCGCAGCGGCCGCAAAGCGTCCGACGGGTTGGGGCGTGCCTACCGTCTGCACGGGGTGCACCGCGCGGACGGCGGCTTGACCGTTATTGAGGGCGTGGCGGACGTGCGGCAGGTGCTGGCCGCAGCGCATCGCTGCGGCGCGACGCTGACCGTCTATATGACCGCGCTCCTGCTTTCCGCCATTCATAGCGAAATGTATGTTCGTGAGCAGAAAAAGCCGGTCGTTCTGACCGTTCCGGTCGATTTGCGCAGCTTTTTTCCTTCGCGCACAACACGCAACTTTTTTGGCACCATCCGGGTCGGATATGATTTTTCGCGCCGCTCCGGTGAGCTGGAGGACATTGTCGCGTGCGTGGCGGCTGCCTTTAAGGAAGAACTGACGCCCGAACGGCTGGGCGCGCGCATGAACCGGTTGGCCGCGCTGGAGCACAATCCCGTGCTGCGGCTGATTCCGCTGGCACTGAAAAACCCGGTTTTGCGGCTCAGTGGCGCGGTGTCCGACCGCGGGGAGACCGCGGCGTTGTCCAACGTCGGTAAATTCCGTCTGCCCGAAGCGTTTTGTCCCTTTGTGCGGGGCTTCGGCGTCTTTATGTCGACAGGCGCGACGCAGCTTTGCACCTGTTCATTTGGCAACAGCCTGCATTTTGGCTTTACTTCGGCGTTTGAGAACACGGAGGTGCAGCGCCGGTTTTTTGAGCTGCTGGTGGATGAGGGGATCGAAATCGAGATTCGCAGCAACGAATATCACGAAGAGGAGGAAGCGTCATGCAGCGATGCCCCAGCTGCCGAGTCACCGTAGCCGGTCACAAAACCTGCTGTCCACTGTGCGGCGGGCAGCTTTCCGGCACGCCGGAGCCGGATACCGAGGTGTTTCCCGCGCTGGAAAAGCCGCGCTTTACGACTGGTTTTGTGCTGCGGCTGCTGGCGTTGATTGCGATTGCGGTCAGTGTTATCTGCGTGCTGGTCAACATTGCGACCGGATGGCACGCGCTCTGGTCGCTGTTCGTGGTGGCGGGCGCGGTGTGCGTCTGGGTGGCGGCGGCGATCGGCGTGGCCTATCGGCGCGACATTGCGCAGAATATCGGCTGGCAGGTCGTGCTGATTCCCGTCCTGTCGTTTCTGTGGGATTGGTGGACGGGCTGGCGCGGCTGGTCGGTGGATTTTGTGCTGCCGTGTGTGTGCATCGTGGGTATTCTGGCAATGCTGCTGATTGCCGTGCTCTGCAAAACACCGCTGCGGCTGTTTGCCGGGCCGCTCATCGGCGCATGCTTTTTCGGGCTTTTGCCCCTTGTTTTGATTGCGTGCGGGCGGGTTCGGGTGCTGCTGCCCTCGCTTTTGTGCGCAGGGCTGGCTATTTTGTCGCTGGCAGCGCTCATCCTGTTTCAGTGGCAGACCATCAAGGCGGAGCTGCAGCGTCGGTTTCATCTGTAACAAAAAGAGCCGTACAGCGGCTCTTTTTGTATTTGGACAGGTTTGCGCCGGAATGGGTTGCATTTTGACGCGAAAAGCCGTATACTGTCAGGATAAGACGGAAGGACGGCTTTGGAATGGACAAAAAACAACTGCTGCGGCTCGGCGGCAGCGCTGCGGGTGCGGTGCTGCCGTTCTGGCTGCTTGACCTTACTTTGCGCGCCACGACGGGCGGCGCGGCATGGTATCCGCTGTATGCGGCCGCGCCAAACCTGTTTTCGCTCGGCTTTGGAGCGCTGTTCGCGGCGCTGTGTCTGCTGCCGCGGCGGCGGGCGGTCGGACGGGTACTGTACGGGCTGATTTATGCCGTTTGGGCGGTGTACGCGGTGGTGCAGTACGGTATCTGGCGCATATTCGACCGATTTCTGTTTCTGTCGGATTTTCTGCTTGCGGGAGAGGGGCTGGGCTTTGCGGGCTATATCCGGCAGCTGATGGATGCGCGCTTTGTATTGGTGGTCGCTTTGCTGATACTGTGGGGGACGTTGGGCGTGTGGCGGCTGCCCGAGGATTTACCGCGGCGGCGGGTCTGTCCGGTGCTGGCACTGTTCTTTGTGCTGACACAGTTTGTCGCGCCTCGACTGTATGCGCCCGTACCCGAAACGCTCGACTGGGATTCATGGCAGTCAAGCGGGTATGAATACGAGCGGTTTTCCTCGTCCGCCTATGACCTCGCACTGACCGGGCCGTATCAGTTTGTTGCACGGGATGCTTATTTGTCTGTCCTGCCGAATGCGGATGCAGTCGAACAGCGCGCGCAGATTGACGCTTTTTTCGATGAGCGGCCCGCGCACGAGGAGAATCAAATGACCGGTCTGCTTTCGGGCAAAAACCTGATTCTGGTGCAGCTGGAGAGCGTGGACGACTTTGTGCTCAACGATGCAAACACGCCGACACTCGCGCGATTGCAGCGCGAAGGCATCAATTTTGCGGAGTTTTACACGCCGCAGTATGCCAACGGCTACACCTTTAACACCGAGTTTGCCGCGCAGACCGGCGTTTATCCATACGCCAACGGAAACGTCGCATATTCGCTCAGCCGCAGCGCGTTTCCATATGCGCTGGGCAATCTGCTGGCGCATGTGGACTATACCGCCAACTCCTTCCATAAGAGCGAAGCCAAATTTTACAATCGCGGCGCCATGCACCAGGCGTTCGGCTATGAGCAGTATCATTCCGCGCTGGATTATGCGCAGGACGAGTTACAGGCGAGCGACGACAGGTTTTTGGCCGACTGCGAGGAACTTTACAGCGCGATGACCGCGCAGCAGCCGTTTGCGGATTTCCTCATCACCTACAGCGGACACCTTGGCTACGACGAAATAGACGCGCTGACCACCTATGCGCTCGAGCAGTTCCCCGAATACAGGGATGACAGCCGTCCGTATGAGATAAACGGTCTGTTTGCCAAGGCGCGGCTGACCGACGAGATGTTCGCGCATCTGCTCGAGCGGCTGGAGGAGGACGGCCTGCTGGAAAACACGGTGATTTGCGTGTACGACGACCACTATGCTTACGGCTTGACCGACCGTGAGGTACTGGAGGAGTACTCCGAGGCCGCGGGAGGTCGTCTGCTCGAGCGCACGCCGTGCTTTATCTGGTATCAAGGCTGCACACCGCAGGTTGTAACAAAGACGCTGCAAACCGTCGATTTGCTGCCGACGCTTGCCAATCTGTTTGGACTGGAAGTGTCCGACACGATGGGGCGGGATGCGTTTGACCCGAATTACGAGGGGTATGTCATTTTTCCGAACGGCGGCTGGATGACCGATACGGCTTACGCAAAAAACGGGCAGATTGTGTGGAACAACGGCATGACGGACGCGGAGGTGTCCGAAATGAACGCTTATGCCCGCCGTTTTCAGGAGATAAACGATGCCATTCTGGATACGGATTACTACGCGCAGGCGACAGAGTAAAAGAAAAGGACGTTTCCGTTTGGAAACGTCCTTTTTGCTGCTTGTTCGTCAAATCTCGCCAAAAAAGCGGCGGATCTCGATTTCCGCGTTCTCCGGGGAGTCCGAGCCGTGGATGACGTTATAGGTCGTCGAGCAGGCGAAGTCGCCTCGGATGGTACCCGGCATTGCGTTTTCATTCTTGGTCGGGCCCATGAGGGTGCGCATGCCCCCTATGACGTTTTCACCCTCCACAACCATCGCCAGCACCGGGCCGCTCGTCATATACTCGACCGTGGGCGGGAAAAAGGGCTGGTCAACGATGTGCGCGTAGTGCTCGCGCAGGATGGCCTCGTCCAGCTGCATGGTTTTCATGTGAGTGATGCGGTAGCCCTTGCGCTCGATGCGCGTGAGGATTTCGCCTGTGATGCCGCGCTGCAAAGCATCCGGTTTGAGCATAATATAGGTTCTTTCCATAAAACGCCTGCTTTCTGTTGAAGTTGTTACAGACAGTATAGCACATTCCGCGGCGCGAGAAAAGCAGTTATAGCATCAGCTGTGCGCGGGGTTTTCGCCGCGGGCCAGAACGCGCAGCACTGGCACGGTGACGAGAATGGACAGAATAAACGCGCACAGGTCGCTCAGCGGCTGACACAGCTGCACGCCGAGAAGCGCGAGGAACACCGGCAGTACGATGGCCAGCGGGATGAAAAACAGGCCCTGCCGCGCTGCGGCAACCAGACTGGCGCGCATGGTCAGCGCAATGTTTTGCAGCAGCATATTGCACATGGTCACCCAGCCGATGAGCGGGAAGGACAGGCATTGCAGCCGCAGCGTCAGCGTGCCGATGCGGATAACATCGGGGTCATCCGCGCGGAAAACAGCGATAATCTGGGGCGCGAAAATCCAGCCCAGCACGGCCAGCGCAAGCAGCACCAGAAACGAGGACTTGACGCAGAACCAGAAGCCGCGCCGCACGCGGTCATATTTGCGCGCGCCGTAGTTGTAGCCGCAGACCGGCTGGAAGCCCTGTCCGAAGCCAATCATGGCTGACCCGGCAAATTGCGAGACGCGGGAGACAATGCTCATGGCCGCGATGGCGGCGTCGCCGTAAGGCCGCGCGGCGGTGTTGAGAAAGGTAACCGCTACCGAAGCCAGTCCCTGCCGGCACAGGCTGGGCAGGCCGCCGCCCGCGAGCGCGGCGAAGTGGTTGACACTGGGGGAGAATTGCCGTAGACGTATCTGCACACCGCGCGACAGGCGAATACCGAGCAGAAGCAGCACAAAGCTGATGAGCTGGCTGAGAATGGTCGCGTAAGCCGCGCCGCTGATGCCCAAATCAAGTGCAAAGATGAACAGTGGGTCGAGCGCGATGTTGAGCACACCGCCCGATACCAGACCAACCATCGCGTAGGTCGCGTTGCCCTGCTGACGCAGTTGGTTATTGAGCACAAGCGCAGCCATCATATACGGCGCCCCGCACAGAATGATTTGCATGTAGGCAAGCGCATACGGGTAGATGGCTTCGGTCGCGCCGAGCAGATGGCATAGCGGACTGCGCAGCAGCAGGCCGAAAATCAGAATCAAAATACCCGTGATGAGCGCGGAAAAGAAGCCGGTTGCCGCCATGCGCTCGGCCTCTTCCTGATGCTGCGCGCCAAGCTGGCGTGAAATGTAACTGCCCGAGCCTTGCCCGAAGAAAAAGCCGATCGACTGGATGAGCGCCATGAGTGGGAACACCACGCCTACCGCGCCGGTCGCGCTGGTACCCAGCTTGCCGACGAAAAAGGTGTCAGCCATGTTGTAGATGGAAGTGATGAGCATGCTGATGATGGTCGGCACGGCCATTTTGCAAATCAGCGGCTCGAGCGGAGACTCGGTCATCTGATGAAAGCGGCGCGCCTGCGCTTCACTGGTGGTTTGTTCGGCCATGGTAGTTCGCCTCCGTTCGTTCGATCTGTTCGCACAGCCATTCGGTTACGCGTTCAAAACTCTCATCCGCGGCTGCCAGCGGGGAGCGGAAAAAACCAGCGGCTTCCATGGAAATATAGCCGTGCAGGGTACTGCGGATCAGTCGGGATAGATGCACACGCTCCTCCGCCGGCAGATCGAGCGGCGCAAGCATACGCACAAACAAATCCATAAACGCCTGCTTGTGCGCCACCAGACCGGGGTCGGAAAACTGCGGCAGCAGCATCATTGCGCGGTACAGCTGGGGCTGCTCATGGGCAAAGCTGCGATAGGCCGCGGCAAGGGCGCGCAATGCAGCCGGAACCGGCCGGATATCGACCGCTTGCCCAAGCGTGTCCATCAGACGGTCAAGCGCGCACTCAGCCAGCCGCACGTTCAGCTCGGGCAAGCCCTGCAAATGATTGTACAGAGAAGCCGGTTTGACATCCAGCGCGTCTGCCAGCTCGCGCAGCGTCAGGTTTTCTATGCCTTTTTCCTCGGCCAGCGCCGCGGCCGCATCGACAATGGTATCGCGGCTGAGCCCCTTTCTTGCCATGCGATGTCCCTCCAAACTAACGATATTAGTTTTCTGTGTTTTCAGCATAAACTAACGATGTTAGTTTGTCAAGCGGGAGACGCGCGAAGAATGGGGAAACTGGACGCAGATAGGCTTGACATATATCGGCTATCTATATATAATTTATATATCGAACACCGATATAAGGAGGGATAGAAAATGGCAATTGACAAAAGTCTGCTTGCGGGCAGTACGGCGCTGCTGGTGCTGCGTCTGCTCGAAGAGGATGACCTGTACGGTTATCAGATGATCGAGCGGCTGCGCGAGCGGTCGGACGACACGTTTTCGCTCAAGGCGGGTACGCTCTATCCGCTGCTGCACACGCTGGAAACGCAGGGACTGGTGCAGAGTTACGAGCGTGCGGCGGACGGCGCGCGGGTGCGCAAGTATTACCATCTGACCGATACGGGGCGCACGCGGCTGGCGGAAAAAACCGAGGAATGGCGGCAGTTTTCCGGCGCGGTCGAGCGCGTGCTAAAGGGGGGAGAAAACCATGCGTTTGCCTGACGGTGTGCGGCGGTATTTGCTGCATCTGCTCAAGCGTGACGCGGCAGAGCGGGCGCTGGATGCGGCGGAACTGGCAGCGCTGACCGCGGCCGCTGAGGGACGCAGCGTAAGGCCGCTGCCCGAACTGCTGCGCGGCTGGGTGAGCAGCGCGACCGCCCAGATGCGCTGGAAGCGGGCGCGTCCGATGGCGGCGAAGGAGTTGGCTGACCATCTTTCTGACCAATATGAAGCCTTTTTGGACGAAGGTATGGATGAGGAAGCCGCCGCGCAGGCGACTGCGCGAGAGATGGGCGACGCAGTCGAAACCGGTACGCAGCTTGACCGTGCATGGCGTCCGCAGCCGGACTGGGTGATGCTGGGCATTGTGCTGATCATTGCCGCGGCGGGACTGATACTGCAATACAACATGCGTCCGAATAATGATTTAGAATGGTACATGTTTTTCGGAAAATATGTGGCGGGTGTCGTCTGTCTGCTGGCAGCGTATTTCGTGGACTACACCATCCTCGGTCGGCGCTGCTGGCTGCTGTACGGCGCGTGGGTCGCGGGTGGGCTGCTTCTGACCCAAGGGCCGGTCTCGATGGGCAAGTTGTATCATCTGGGGTGCTGGGTGTGGTTCTTTCCGGTGCTGTTCGCGGGTATCCTGTTCCGGCAGCGCGGCAAGGGGACGCGAGGCGTCTGCATCTGTTTGCTGTCGCTGCCCGCCATGTGGGTATTGGCGATGGCGGCGCCCTCGATGGCGGCGCTTATCGTGCTGACGTTGGTCAGCTGCGGCATGCTGGCGGCGGCGGTCTGGCGCGGGGCGTTCGGACAGCGTAGCATAGGCAAGCTAGCGCTCGCGGCGTCGCCGGTGCTGGCGATGCTGTTGTACTTCCTGTTTCAGCTCTATGCCTATACGCACATACGGGAAAGGCTGGCAGCTGCGCTGCATCCGCAGCGTGATGCATTGGCGCAAGGCTGGCTGGGCGCGCTTGTCCAGTATGTCATGTTCGGCATCCGATATCCGAACTGTGAAAAGGGTGGCTTTGAGACATTCATGCGCTATGAAGGCGCCACAGATCTGCTCTTTGCTTCCGCGAAGTATTGCTGGGGCTGGGCGGCGGTGCTGCTGATTTTGGCGGCGGCGGTGCTGCTGCTTGTCTGGGGCTTCCGCATTGCGCGGCGGCAGACCGGCCTGCTCGCGCGTAGCGTGTGCATGGGCGTGATGGTGACGTTTGCGCTGCAAACCCTCATGTATGTGCTGCAAAACTGCGGCATCATCCTGATTGCAGCCTACGGTCTGCCGCTGCTGTCCTACGGCGGCATGTATCTGTGCCAGACCATGCTGCTGCTCGGTCTTCTGCTGTCTGCGCAGCGGTCGGGACAGCTCGAGAGCGGCCTTGCACCGCAGAATGCGCGTTCTGTTCCGTAACCACAAACTATGCTATACTGAAAGACAGTCCCTTCGGGGGCTGCCTTTTGCTTTGGCAAAAAATTTTCCCTCCCACTGTCAGCAAACGCGCCGCTCATTCGTATTGTAGGTGAAGCGACGTTGCTGACACGGCCGGACGGCCGCCAAAGGAGTTGATGAAACCATGATACAACTGGACAGGGCCGAGGCCGAACGGTTGGTGAACACCTATTCCGACCTGATTCTGCGGCTTTCGTACACCTATCTGAAAAATACACAGGACGCGGAGGACATCTGCCAGACCGTATTCCTCAAACTGCTGACCAGCGGACAGGTTTTTGACAGTCCGGCGCACGAAAAGGCGTGGATTATCCGCGCGACCGCGAACGCCTGCAAGGATGCGATGCGAAACGCGTTCCGGCGGCGCACGGTGGCGCTCGAAGCGGTGGCGGAAGCACCCGCGCCCGCCGCACCGGAAAACGACGTGCTGGAAGCGGTGATGGCGCTGCCGGAAAACTACCGCGAAGCGGTTTACCTGTATTACTACGAAGGCTACTCCGTCCGCGAGATTGCCGGTCTGCTGGGCCGCAGTGAATCCGCGGTGACCGCGCACTTGAGCCGGGGACGGCAAAAGCTGCGCATGACTTTGGGAGGGAATGAATATGAACAGAGCGTATAATGATAACAGAGAGTATACTGATGCGTTGGACGGCCTGCGCTTCTCGGACGAGGCCAAGGCACGCATGGTGCAGAATCTGCTGGATGCGGCGGGCGAAAGTGCGCCCAAGCAGGAAAAAACGCGAGTGCGCAAGTTCCGCATGCCGCGCGTGGCGGCGGTCGGCGTGGCGGCGGCGCTGCTGCTGGGCATCGGCGCGGGCGCGTCAGGTGTGCTGAAGACCGCGGGCGAAGCGTTCTCCGGTGTGTTCGGCCCGACGGCTGACACCGAGATCATCGACCGGATTGGCCGTCCCATCGGCGCAAGCGACACGGATAACGGTGTGACCGTCACGGCGGACGCCATCATCGGCGACAAGTACCACTATGCGATCACCTATTCGATCGTGCGGGACGATGGCGAGGCATTTGACATCGACCTGAGCAAAACAGTGGGCGATGGCCTGCTGCCGCTGAATTTTGCCGAAGAGGATACCACGCTGATGGGGTATTTCGGCGGCACACACGGCGGCTCGTATTTTTACGATGCTGACCCGACCGACCCGTCCATTCAATATGTGGAAACGCGCGAGCTTAGCGACGGCGACGTGCATGGTCGCACGGTGCAGGCAAAATTCAGCGATCTGTATGTGTTTGACGAGGATATGAACCGCACCGTGATTGCGGAAGGCGATTGGTCGTTCAAGTTTAATCTGGATTTCGAGGATACCTCAATCAATCTGCCGGCGGGTCAGAACTTTGGCCTGAACGGTATGACTGCAACCATCGACGAGATCACGCTGTCTCCGCTTGCGCTGCGCGTGGATTACACGGTGGACAGCGAGGTGAAGTGGGACGAGAACGCGCAGTCTGGCAAGCAGTCCGACCATGACAGCGCGCAGATGCAGAAGTATTTTGACGATGTGCAAATTCTGATAAACAAGGCGGATGGAACCAGTTTGGATATGTCCTATGCGGGAGGCAGCATCAAACCGCAGGGCGGAAAAACCGTTTGCCAGAAGGGTGATATTTTCAGTCAGATTATTCCGCTGGAGGACGTGGTTTCGCTCACGATCGGCGGCGTAGAAATTCCGGTACAGTGATAAAAACGTACAGCGGCAGCGGCATCCCATAGAGGATGCCGCTGCTTATTATCATACACAGCGTCCGGAAATGGTAGGATGCGACCGGATTCGGTTTGCGAAGGGATCAAATATAACGGCTTAGCATGCGGTCGGATGAAATAGATCCACAGAGGGCTTTTCGCAAAGCCTTCTTTTTGTATGGGGAAAAGAATTAGCGTATGCTAACTGAAAAACTTTCCTTTTTGCGGAAAACGTGGTATACTATTTTTATCTGGAAATAAAATTCAAAATGAGGCGAAACAAATGACGAAAATTGATATTATTTCGGGTTTTCTGGGCGCCGGCAAGACCACGCTGATCAAGCGTCTGCTGGCGGATGCCTTGAAAGGCGAGCAGGTTGTGCTGATTGAAAACGAATTTGGTGAAATCGGTATTGACGGCGGTTTTCTCAAGGATTCCGGCATTGTGGTAAATGAAATGAACGCGGGCTGCATTTGCTGCTCGTTGGTGGGCGACTTCGGCAAGGCATTGCATGACGTAGTCGAGCAGTATCATCCTGACCGCATCCTGATTGAGCCGTCCGGTGTGGGCAAGCTGTCCGATGTCATCGGCGCGGTGCAGAACGCGCATCTGGATGTGCAGCTCAATTCGTTTGTTACAGTGGTTGACGCACTCAAAGCCAAGATGTATCTGAAAAACTTCGGTGAGTTCTTTGAAAATCAGGTGGCGCACGCAGGTGCGATTTTGCTGTCCCGCACGGCGGAGTGCCCGGCAAAGCGACTGGAGGAGGTCGTTGGCCTGCTGCGCGGACTGAACGCGCATGCGCGTATCGTGACCACACCTTGGAAGGAACTGACCGGTATGCAGCTTCTCCAGACGATGGAGGGCAGCCGCGATCTGGTGCAGGAGGTGCTCGACGAAATCGCGCGCGAGCCGTCGCATGGGCATCACCACCACCATCACGAGCACGACCATGAGCACCATCACGAGCATGAGCATGGTCATGACCACGAGCATGAACACCATCATGATCACGGCCCGGACTGCACCTGTGGCTGCCATGGCCACGAGCATGAGCACCATCATCACCATGACCACGATCACTGCGGCTGCGGTCATGACCATGACGCGGACGAAGTGTTCACCTCCTGGGGTGCAGAAACGCCGCACAAGTACACCGAAGAGCAACTGAATCATGCGCTCACCGCACTGGGCGATCTGTCACTTGGTACGGTGCTGCGCGCGAAGGGAATTGTGCCCGCGGCGGACGGCGGTGAGTGGCTGCACTTTGACTATGTGCCCGGCGCACCGGAAATTCGCCGCGGTGCGGCTGATTATACCGGCCGTCTGTGCGTCATCGGCGCGGAGCTGGACGAAGAGCGTATTGCCGAGCTGTTCGGCGTTGCTTAAGGAGGAAAGCGGTATGCCAAATAGGGAACCGATTCCGGTTTATGTGTTTACCGGCTTTCTGGAAAGCGGCAAGACGAAGTTTATCAAGGAAATCCTTGCCGATCCGAATTTTACGGAAAATGAGCGCACCGCGCTTTTGATGTGTGAAGAGGGCATAGAGGAATATGACGAGCAAGAACTGCTGCACTGGGGTACGGCGCTTGTGCCGATCGAGTCAGCCGCAGGCTTAACGCCCAACCGGCTCAAGCGGGTGGAGCAGAAGTATGACCCTGACCGCATCCTGATTGAGTATAACGGCATGTGGAAGCTGGACGATCTGATTGCTGCGTTTCCTGCACGATGGGAGTTGTATCAGATTGTGACAACCGTGGACGCATCCACTTTTGAACTGTATTCCAACAATATGGGGCCGATGATGTTCGAGCACATCACGACCGCCGATCTGGTGGTGTTCAACCGCTGCACGGATGCGCTCAAAGAGATGCTCTACAAGAAGAATATCCGCGCGATGAATCCGCGTGCGACCATCTATCTGGATGATGTGGACGGCAACTCGGAGGACTATGCACGCAGCATGCCGCTGCCATTCGACGTGGATGCGGAAATCATTGATATCGCGCCCGCCGATTACGGTCTGTGGTATATCGATGCGATGGGCGACCCGGGCAAGTATGACGGCAAGACCGTGCGGTTTCTGGCGCAGGTTTTTGTCGGAAAGGGTGTGCCGGAAGGGTCGTTTGTTCCCGGTCGCTTCGGCATGGTCTGCTGTGCGGAGGACATCAGCTTTCTGGGTTTCCTCTGCCGCTGGCCGGGCGCAAAGGAGCTCAAACAGCGCGACTGGGTGCGGGTGACTGCGTCCATCACAGTTGAGATGCTGCCGCAATACCGCGGCGAAGGGCCGGTGCTGCACGCTTCCGAGGTCATTCCGGCGGAAAAACCTGTGGAAGAACTGGTTTATTTTAACTAAAGTTGCGCGCGAACCGTACAGATCCGCGGGAAGGGGACGCACCGCGCAAAAGCGCGGATGCGTCTCAAGCGGAAAAGTTCCGACGGGCGAAATTTTTTGTCCGCCCTTGTAGCAAACGGCAGGCGTATGTCCTGCCGTTTGCTGAAAACAGGCCGCCCAAAGCAGCCTGTTTTCTATTTGATGCGCGCTATCGCGTGGCATCCGTTGTGATTGTGCAAAAAATCCCCTCAGGCAATGCCTGAGGGGATATGTTGTGTTTGGGTGCCCGTCCATGTAGGGGAGAAATTACGCCTCAACCTTTGCATAAACACCGCCGTTGTAGCAGGACTTGGTTGCAGCCTTAGCCATGAGAACCGGGCGCAGACCGTCAACAGCGCCAACCGGAACCGGCTTGTTGTTGATTGCATCAACAAACGCGATAACCTGATCGATAAACGCCTGATTGTAACGCTCGAGGAAACGCTGGTGATTTTGCGCTCTGCCAGCCACTCGCGCGCGCCGCTTTATCCAGCATTGGATCTGCCGCAGCCGACTACGCCGATTTTCAAAATATCCATTTCAAATGTCTCCTTTTATATGAGGTAAATAATGATAGGCTCCTTGAAGAGGAGCATCAAGAGCATGGCCGGAATTTCGGCGCACCGCCCGATTTTGGAAACTGCGACTGGTGAAAAATGGCGGCGCAGAAGCGCCTCGAAGCGTGCAAAAAATCTTTGCATTGTGCGTAAAAGGAAATTGCACAGAAAAGGGGTATTTATTGGAAAAGTATGCAAAATGCCGGGAATTGCTTGTGCCGTGCCTGTTGCTATGCTAATATAAATATATATTGCATACTGTCCGTTGCAATGGCAAAGTAAAGGGGAATGGATGAATGAAGGTAACTGCACAGTGGATAGCGGAGCAATGCGGCGTTTCACGCGGCACGGTTGACCGGGTGGTAAACGGACGCCCGAACGTGGCGCCCGAGGTGCGCGAGCGTGTGCAGAAAATGATTCATGAATACGGTTATAAAACACCGTCGCAGCGGCAGGCGGCGCGGGTAGGGCAGGGTGCTTACCGGATTGGTGTGATCTTGCCGAGCTGGGATGCCTTTTTCATTCGCCGCATGCGGGAGGGCATCCGTGTGGCGGTGCATAACCGCGGTTTAAATGACGTAAACGTATTGGTGGAAGAGCTGAAGAACCGTTCGCATCGTTCGTATTTTGAGGCAATCGAGCGACTGGAGGGACGGGGAATCGACGGTTTGATTGTGACCGCGCCGGATACGCTTGCGATGAGCGAGGAGATTGACCGGCTGGTGACGGCGGGGATTCAGGTCGTCACCTGTGACTCGGATGTGCGGCAAAGCCGCCGTTTATATCATATCGGACAGGATATGGTCAAATCCGGACGGGTGGCTGCGGGTCTGCTGGCGCCGTACATATCGGGCGCAGAGGTGCTGGTAGTGACGGGAAATCGGGAGTTTACCGCTCATGGATTGCGTGTGCGCGGTTTTCTCGACCGAATTTATGAGATTTTCGGCGGCGATGTCAATGCGCATGTGATTGAAAGCGTAGAGCGGTATGAACTGACCTACGACGGTGTTTTGCAGAATTTGCGGAAAAATCCTCGTCTGCGTGGCATCTATATGGCAAACGAATCCGTGCGCGGCTGCATGGATGCGCTTGAGCGCGCCAAGCCTGCGCGCCGCATCCATGTGGTTTGCCACGATGTGACGCCCCACGCACGGCAGTATCTGGAGGATGGGCGGCTGGATTTTATCATCGATCAGGATTTTTCTGCGCAGACAACGCGGGCAATCGAGATGCTGGCGCATACGCTGCGCACGGGAGAGCCGCCGCGGCAGCAAATGGAATATATTCATACAAGTATTATCACGCGTGAATTGCTCTGAACAGGGAAGGAGACGACGACAGAATAGATGAAACGGATACGAACAGGCGCTTTGCTGGCCGGAGCACTCTGTGTACTGACGGTTGTGCCAGCCGGCGCGGTGGGCGTGCTGGATGTGGCAGGGGCCGGCATATGGGCAACGGTTTCCACGGTGCAGGATGTGCTCGGGCGGGACGGTGTCAATGCCGCGCCGCCGGTACAGGATGAGCAGGCAATCGGCTTTGTCGGGCTGGAAAAAACCGTTCGGGCGAACAATCCAACCATTCAGGGCTTCCAGAAAACGCTGGCAAGTATCCAGAACACCAATCTGGACGCGCAGTTTTTGCAGCAGGAGTTTCAGTATCAGGCGCAATATGGCCAGTACAAGACAGAGTACGATGCCTATAATGAGTTTATTAATGCGCTGGGGGACTCGCAGGATGCGACTGTACGGGCGCAGATTGCGATGGCGACCAAGCTGCGCGCGTTGGCGGCATCCGGGATGGATACCATGAAAAAGATGCTGGATGGACTGGATCAAGCGCAGGAAGAAGCGGAGGATCAGCTGGAAGATACGTATGACAGCACCAAGAGACAGCTGGATAACACGGCAAATCAGATTGTTATAGGCGCGCAGAGCGCGTATATCGGCATTATCACCACGCAGGAGGGTATCGCAACGCTCGACCGGAACTTGGCGGCCCTCGACCGCCAGATTGCGGTGGTCGAAAAGCAGGCGGAGATAGGCATGGTCTCCCAGCTGACGCTGGATAACCTGCGTCAGACGCGCCGCGCCACGGCGGCGCAGCGCGAGACACTCACACTGATGCAGGCCACAACGGAAAACCAGCTGTCGCTGCTGTGCGGCAACACAGCCGCGACCACGGTCAAGCCGACCGCGCTGCCCACAGTAACGGATACGCAGTTGTCGGATATGAATTATGAAGAGGATTTGAAGGAAGCGCTGGACAACAGCTATGCCATCTGGTCGGCGCAGGAGCAGGCGCGCGAGGCGTCAAACCAGTACGAGGACGGTCAATCGTCCACCGTCGATGCCTATGAGGCGGCAAAGCTCAATCTGGAATATGCTGAGGAGAGCGCGGAAAACACCTTCCGGCAGCTTTATCTGGATGTGCAGGACAAAAAACGCCTGCTGGACGAAGCCAAAGCCGCATACGATATGGAGAAGAAAAATTTTGATGTGGATGCACTGCAATATGAGCGCGGCATGATCTCCCAGCTCGACTATTTGACAGCGCAGGACGATTTGGCCGCAAAACAGGATGCGGTGAACACGGCCGAGCGCGACCTGTTTACGGCTTATAATACCTACGATTGGGCCAAACGGGGCTATATGGCAGGCGGCGCAGTGTGACGGCAAAACGGGAAAGCGGGCGACGGAGGACAAAAATGAAGAGCAAACGTATGTTAGCCGCTGTGATGGCGGCAGCGCTGCTGATGAGCGCAGGCTGCGGCAAGGCGCAGGAGCAGACGCAAGAGGTGCCGACCGGCACCGCGGTGGAAGTGATGACCGTTTCGTCCGGTCCGATGAATGCGGAGTATTCGGTCACGGGCAAAGTGGTTGCGGTCAATGAAGTGCAGGTTTTCCCGCTTTTGGCGGGACAGGTGCTGACGCTGCCGGTTAAGGAGGGCGATAAGGTCACCAAGGGGCAGACGCTGCTTACAGTGGACACCTCGACGGTCACCTCCACGCTGGGGGCATTGCAGCAGTCGTACAGCGCCACCAAGGCCGCGACCGACGGCGCGATTTCTTCGGCGCAGCTTGGCGTACAGCAGGCACAGATTGGTGTGGATCAGGCGCAGCAGGCGCTGGACAATACCCGGGCGCTCTATGAAGTCGGTGCGGCGGCCGCGCAGGATGTGACGCGCGCCGAGCAGGCGCTTGAGCAGGCGCAAGGTGCGCTGCAGCAGGCGCAGGGGGGCGTTTCACAGGCGCAGGCGCAGCAATCCGCGTCCCTTGCGCAGATTCAGGCGTCGATGGACCAGATTACCACACAGGCGGCGCTCGGTACGGTCAAAGCGCCTTGCGCAGGCACTGTGACGGCGGTCAATGTCGTGCGCGGCGGGATGGCCTCGTCCGCACAGCCCACCGTTGTCATTGCGGAGGATGGCAAGGTGGAGGTCGCCGCTTCGGTGGCGGAGGATGTGTTTACCAACATTCATGAAGGGGATAATGCGGGGGTTCTGATTTCGGTGCTGTCGGATGATATGCTGCAAGGCACAATCGGTTCGCTGCCCGCAGCTGCCAATGTGCAGACCAACCTGTACGATATTCCGGTAGCGCTCCCTGCGGACGCCGCGCCGCCGATGGGCGCGTTTGCCACCGTCACGTTTTACACGGCTCGCCGCAGCGATGCGCTGTCCGTGCCGACCGAGGCGATTCTGACCGGAACGGGCGACGAGCGGTATGTGTTTGTGGTCGATGATTCCGGAGAGGATGATACGGCCGCGCGCGTGGTGGTGCAGACCGGTCTGGTCAGCAAAACGGATACCGAGATTGTGTCCGGCCTTGCCGAAGGCGACCGGGTGGTCGTCAAGGGACAGTCCTATCTGTCGGACGGCGCGGCGGTGCGCGTGGTAGCCGGCGAGGATGACACGTCCCAGAGCGATACCGCCGCGGGCGTCACTGCCAACACTGTGGATGCTGCGGACGGGGAGGGCTGACACCCCTATGAAAATTGCGGAGAACTGTATCAAGCACAATGTCATGACCATTTTGGCGTACATATTGGTCGTTGTGTTTGGCTTTTATTGCTTTCAGTCCCTGCCGCTGGCGCTCATGCCGGATATGGAGTTGCCGGTGGCGATTGTGTATGCAGGCTATTCCGGCGCAGGACCGGAGGACATTGAGCAGCAGGTGACAAGGCCGCTCGAATCCGCCTGCGCGGGTCTTGCGGGATTGGAGACGCTCAGCTCGACCTCGGCGGAAAATATGTCTATGGTCATCGTACAGTTTGCTTACGGCACCAACCTGGATAAGGCGATGACCGATATGCGCGACAAGGTCGATCAGGCAAAATCCCTTTTGCCGGAGGACGCGACCGACCCGACCGTTATGTCGATTAATATTGACTCGATGCCGGTCGTCATGATCGCGCTGCGCGGCAACGATTTGGCAAGCCTGCAGTCGATGGCGGAGGAGGAGATAGCGCCCGCGCTCGAACGGCTCGACGGCGTGGCTTCGGTCGATATTTCGGGCGGCTATGAAAACGAGGTCGCGGTGAAAACCGACGCGGCGCGCCTGAAGGGCTATAATCTGACGGTCAGTTCGGTAGCGCAGCAACTCGGTGCGGACAATATGGCCGTGCCGGGCGGCGAGATGAACAACGGCTCGCAAACCCTGACCGTGCGCACGGACGGAGAATATCAGTCGATTGAGGACGTGAAAAATGCGCTGATCTCGCTGCCCGCAGGCGGCACGGTTCGTCTGAACCAGATTGCGGATGTGTCCATGCAGCCCAAGGACCGCAATGCGCTGGCCAAGGTCAACGGCGAGGAATGTCTGATGCTGTCAGTCAACAAGCAGTCCGGCTCGAATACGGTCGAGATTGCTGAGCGCGCGAAGGCGCAGCTGGACAGTCTTATCGGGAATAACAGCGCATTGCAGTGGGATTTGGTCATGGACCAGTCCGATTACATCAATATGACGGTTGACAACGCGATGAGCAATATCTGGATGGGCGTGCTGTTTGCGGCGATTGTGCTGTTGGTGTTTTTGCGCGATTTCGGCGCGACGCTGGCGATTACCATTGCTATGCCCTGCTGTATCCTGTTTACCTTCCTGCTGATGTTTGCGCTGGATATCACGCTCAATATCATGTCGCTGGGCGGCATTGCACTGGGCGTCGGCATGATTGTGGATAACTCAATCGTGGTGCTCGAAAACGTGTTTCACTACCGGGCAGACGGCTTTGACCGCTGGGATTCCTGCGTCAAGGGCACGCATGAGGTGGTGCTGTCGGTTACGGCGTCTACCCTGACCACCATCGCCGTATTCCTGCCGATTGGTCTGTCCGGCGGCTTGACCGGTATGATGTTCAAGGAGTTTTGTATCACGATTGTGGCATTGCTGGCCTCGTCGCTGCTGATTTCGCTCACGCTTGTGCCGCTGCTGTGCTATATTCTGCTTGACCGCGGCGGTGTGCATCGTCTGTCGACCGCGGCGCCGGGGCTGCGCGAGAAGGTGGTTGCGGATAAGCCTGCGATACGGCTGTATAAAAAGGCGCTCAAGCTATTTATCACGCGCCGCTGGGTCGGCATTGCGGCGACCGCAGGTATCTGTTTGGTTTCCATTATCAGCATTGCGCTGGCCGGTGCGGAGCTGATTCCGGAGATGGATCAGGGGCAGGTGGATATTTCCGTCAGTATGCCCAGCGGTTCGACAATGGAGGAAACAGCTGCCATTCAGGACCGCATCGTAACAATTGCGGAGCAGACCGTGCCGGAAATCGATTTGGTCTACTACAGCACGGGCAGCTCGACCTCGATTATGTCCAGCGCGTCCGGGGCGAGCGTGACGATGATGCTCAAGCCGGTTGAGGAGCGCGACCGTTCGGCCGCGCAGATTGCCGCGCAGCTGCGCCGTGATTTAGCGGACATCGCGGGCTGCGAGATCACGGTGTCGGACGCCGGTATGATGGTGATGGACAGCGGTTCGGATATCAGTGTGCAGCTGTCCGGCAAGGATTACGATGAACTTGCGCAAACGGCGGAGGATTTGGCGCGCAAAATCCAAGCGCTGCCGGACGCGGTCAATGTCGAGTCCTCCGCAGGCGATCAGGTGCCGCGTGTGGCCATTAAGGTCAATCGCGAAAATGCGTCCCGCTTCGGTCTGACAGCCGCCAGCATCGGTACGATGGTGCGCGGAGAGCTGACCGGCTCGGTGGCGACCACCCTGCGCATGAACGGCGAGGAATACGACGTGACGATCTCGGGCGATGAGACGCTGACGCAGGATATGGATGCGCTCAAATCCCTGCAGCTGCCCGCGCCGACCGGCGGCACAGTGCCGCTGTCCATGGTCGCGGACGTGTATACCGAGCTGTCTCCGCAGTCCATTTCGCGTATCAATCAGTACGAAACGGTCACCATCACGGGCGAGACCGAGTCGGGTGATAGTGTAAACATCATGCAGCAGGTAAACGAGCTGATTGCAAACTATCAGATGCCCGAGGGGGTCGAGGTCGAAAACGGCGACACATCGGCCTCCAGCATTGAAGAGACAACCCGGTCGTTGATGACCGCGCTGATGGTGGCGATTTTGCTGGTTTACTTCATTTTGGCCAGCCAGTTCAATTCGTTTGTGCTGCCGGTGGCTATCATGCTCATTCTGCCGATTGGTCTGCTCGGCTCACTGGTGATGCTGTGGCCGACCGGAAACAAGGTGTCCATGGTGGCGCTGCTGGCGGTTATCATTCTGGCCGGTACGGTGGTTAACTCGTCGATTGTTCTGATTGACTATATTTTACAGCGCCGTGAGCGGGGAGAGGAGAAGCAGGCGGCCATTCTCAACGCCTGCCCGCGCCGTGTGCGACCTGTGCTGATGACCGCGCTGACCACGATTCTCGGCCTGGTGCCGATGGTGTTCTCCGGCGGCGAGGGCTCGGAAATGATGAAGCCGATGGGTGTTGTGATGATGACCGGTATGGTAATTTCCACGGTGGCGACACTGTTTATCACGCCGGTGTATTATTCGCTGACCGATGGGTTGGCCGAACGGGTCAAAAACCGCTTGCAACGTCCGAAAAAAGAACGACATTGGCTGAGAAAGTTGAAAAAAGGCGGGGAATGACGGAAATTTGGGATAAGTGACCGTTGCAATTTTACGCCGGATACGGTATGATTAAGGCGGCACCGCAGGGAGCGGTGCCGCCTGATTTGTTGAAGAACAGAAGAAAGAGGGAGGCGGGCAGAATGAAGCGATCGGTTGCCATGGTGGCGCTTGGCACCCTGCTTTTGTCCGGGTGTATACAGCAGACTGATGTGATGGAGTCGACAGAAGAGCAGGCGGCCAAGGCCAATCCGCAGACACAGGCGCTGGAAGCGGCGACGCAGGCGGGGCTGATCAGCGAGGATGCGACAGTCGGCTTGAGTGAAGAGGAGGCGCTGCAGCAGGTCAGCGATGCAGTGGACAAGACGCAGTATGTCGTAGAGGCGACGGAGGAAACGCTTTCCGTCGGCACAGATGCGGCGTCAGCGTGCGAATATTATGTGTTTGTGGTCAGCGATGCCACAGGCCGGACGGTCGGCAAGGTGGCGGTGGACCGGGAGACCGGCGAGAAATACAACTATCTGGGGGATGGCGTGTTGGATGATTACGCCACCTTCCCGCTGTACGACGCCGAGGCCGAGCAGCACGAAGGCTGGCCGGGCAGCTATGTCAGCCCGGCGGGCGTCATGCTGACCATTACGCAGGAGGAGAAAGCCGGGTTTGTATATCGCTTTTCCGATGGAACGGAGGGCACGGCTGCGGTCAATGGCGAGACAGCCAAATCCGGGGACGAGCAGATGAATTTCCTGCTTGCGGACGGAATTATTACCGTTGCCGGCGGTGGACTGACGGGTAACTATATTGCGCAGTGAGAAAGAGGAGACACCGTGCGTTTGCAGGGGAAAGGCTTTGCATTTTTGCTTTTTGGCATCCTGCTGGTGCTGATGGAGTATAGCGATCCGTGGATTCCGGTTATTGATGACATGCCATGGAGTTTGTTGGGGCTGGTGGCTGGTATTGTGGGTCTGATACTGGTGCTGAACAGTGGAAAAGACGAATAACGGTCATACACAGAGGGTGTGCTGTGGAAACGGAAGTTTCTGCGGCACATCTTTTTTGTTCTTGACCGCACAGGAGAATTCAATATGGGGTTCTTAGCAAATTTCGGGTAGTAAAAGCCGGCCTGTGCGAATAAGAAGCAGCCGCTCGTTTTGCGTTGCCGGATTATTTCGCAACGCGCCCGTTTCCATATCAGATGATGGGATGTTGATAGGTGTTGCATGGCACTGGATATGGAGAGGCTGAATAGGATGGCAAACCGCTTTCATAGGAAAACTGGCGAGTCCTTGTGATGATATGGGTAATTTTGCTATATATTGATAATATTTTGTTCTCTTCTGTTCAGAGTGTTGATTTTTCTCACAAAAAAATCTGGTATACATGTAGATTTTTTTAAATAAATGTTCCAAAATTCAGAATAGTATGCTAAACTAAAGGCATATGGTAACATGACCCAATCACGGAAAAAAGAAGAATAAATAAAATTACTAAAAAGGCAAAGTTGACGTCTTAAGGGCAAATAAATTAAATTCAGAAAATGAGATGCAGTGCGGTGATTATTGCCGAAAATTTGCGGCACAAAACCAGTTGTTTTATCCAGAATCTCCAAAGGAAAAAACAGGGGGATATGGGAGATGTGGTTGCAAAAGTGTCCGTTTTTGGTAGACGTTCGTTATAAAATGATGAAAAAGAAGAAACATCTTTTCGACTTGGAAGGTGAGCAATGGGAGGTGCAAAGCAATAGGAACGATTGATAAGCAATAAAGGAAGGAGCATTGAGGATAAAAAGCATGAGATAGTATATGAGAAGTAAGGAGGAAAACAATGGAGAAGAAATGGAACAGAATTGGAAGACGGATGTTGTCTTGCGCTTTGACCACTCTGTTGGCAGTTCAGGCAGCACCGGTAGCATATGCCGCTGATGCGCAGGATGATGCATCTAATAGCGATACACAGATTTCATCCCCTGTGGAGAAGGTATATGTAAATTCATATGGAGGCAACCAGAGAAGCACAGATTTTAATCAACATTGGAAATTCAATCTGGGAGACGCCAGCGGCGCACAAGAGCTGGATCACGACGACTCTGCGTGGAAGGATGTCAACCTCCCTCATGACTACAGCATTGAGCAGCCCTATTCTGCCTCGAACGAGGCGGAAAGCGGCTATCTGCCCGGCGGTATCGGCTGGTATCGCAAGCACTTTACGGTCGATCCCAGCTGGCAGACCAAGCGCGTGTCCATCAACTTTGATGGCGCGTACATGAACACAGAGGTATACCTTAACGGGACCAAGCTCGGCTCCCATCCCTATGGCTATACCCCGTTTTCGCTGGAACTGCCGTCTGATTTATTGAACTATAACAGTGAAAACGTGATTGCGGTAAAGACAAACAATAAGATCCCTTCCAGCCGCTGGTATTCGGGCAGCGGTATTTACCGCGACGTGACACTGATTGCAACCGATCCGGTACATGTTGCGCCCAATGGCGTAACGGTGCTGACTCCGGATATTGAAAATGGCACCGGAACGGTTAAGATCACAACAAAAGTGGCAAATGACAGCACGGCTGCGGCTCAAGACCTGACGGTCAGCCATACCATTACGGAAAAGGGCAGCGATCAGGAAGTTATTTCCGGACAGGGGAGCATTGCGTCGATTACCAATGGAACCTCTCAAAGCGTTGACGTTACCGTAACGGTACCGAGCCCGAAGCTCTGGAATGTATGGGATAAAGGCGCACAGACACTTTATGAAGTACATACGGAGATTAAAAAGGGCGATCAGGTTCTGGACAGCTATGATACGACCTTTGGCTTCCGCTATTTCGAGTTCACCCAGCAGGGCTTCTCGCTCAACGGCGAGAAGATGAAGCTGCGCGGCGTCTGTATGCACCATGATCAGGGCGCTTTGGGTGCGGAGGCGTGGTATCGTGCCACCGAGCGTCAGGTGGAAATCCTGAAAGAGATGGGCTGTAACGCGATCCGCGTTACCCATAACCCCGCCTCTCAGGTCTTGCTGGACATCTGCAATGAGCAGGGCATGCTGGTTGTAGAAGAAGCGTTTGACACATGGACGCAGCAGAAGAATTACAACACCAACGACTATTCCGCATGGTTCGAAACAGTTATTGAAGCAGGCAATAATATTGAGGGCGCGAATCCCGGTACGATGACTTGGGCTGAATTTGATATCAAGGCCATGGTCAACCGCGGCAAGAACTACCCCTGCATCATTATGTGGTCGCTTGGTAATGAAATTCTGGAAACAACTCAGTATGATTTTTCCAAATATACGCAGCACGCGCAAAACCTAATTAATTGGGTGAAACAGGTGGATGAGACCCGCCCGACTACCTTTGGCGACAATAAGCTAAAAGCTAATAACGAAACTGCCAAAAGCATTGCCAACGTCATTCATCAAAATGGCGGTGTCATAGGCTTTAACTATGCCACCATCCAGCAGATGACCAATAACAGCGCATCGGGCTGGCTGATTTATGGCTCGGAGACGGCTTCCGCCATCAACAGCAGCGGCGTCTACAACTATATCGGCACCGGCGGTCAGACCGGAAATCAGCGCCTGACCTCCTATGATACCTCTAAGGTTGGTTGGGGTGCTGTGGCCAGTGACGCATGGTATCAAACCATCACGATGGACCGCAATGCTGGTGAGTTTGTCTGGACGGGCTTTGACTACATTGGCGAGCCTACCCCGTGGAACGGCACAACCGGCGGCTCCCAGACCGGAAACTTCGCTGTTGCGCCGAAATCCTCGTATTTTGGCATTGTGGACACCACAGGCTTCCCCAAGGATTCTTACTATCTGTACCAGAGCCAGTGGAATGATCAGGTGAACACTCTGCACATCCTGCCCACTTGGAACGAAGAGGATGTCTTGCAGGATAACGGCAAGGTGCGCGTTGTGGTATACAGCGATGCGGCTGAAATCAAGCTGTACCTGAATAATAAATTAGTCGGTACGGCTCAGGCCGAGAAGCAGACTACCGCAGCAGGATATAGCTATTCGTTGTTTACCACCGGCACGGACACATTCCAGCCGGCAAGTGCAAATCATCAAAAACTGTACGCTACCTTCCTGGTACCTTATGAGGAAGGCACGCTGCGCGCGGAAGCCTATGACAGCAATGGCGATCTCATTCCGGAAAACCAGCTGGAGGGACGCACGCAGGTGAAAACCACAGAGGAAGCTACCCAGCTTTCCCTGTCCGCAGATCGCACTGAAATTCAGGCGGATGGCAAGGATCTCAGCTACATCACCATCGACGTGACCGACCGCAACGGCGAGCTGGTCAACAGCGCGGAACCCACCATTAGCCTGAGCATTACCGGTGACGGTGAGATCATCGGTGTGGACAGCGGTGCACAGTTTGACCACACATCTCCTCAGAGCACGACATGGAAGGCATTCCATGGCAAGCTGCTTGCTATTGTGCAATCCACAACCAATGATGGTTCGTTCACAGTAACTGCCAAGGCGGACGGAATGGTAACCGATTCGGTTACTGTGCAGACGACGCCGGTGGCAGCGGCCAGCACGGAAAAAACGGTAAGCAGTCTGGAATACGCCAGAACCTATTATGTAAAGGTAAATAACGAGCCGGTACTGCCCTCCACCATCAAGGTAAACTATGCCGATGGCACGAGCGAGCAGAAGTCGGTTCAGTGGAGCGGCACGGGAGATACAACGCAGGCGGGCAACTTCACCAAGACCGGCACAATTGATGGAATTACAACAACGGCTTCTGTCCGTGTTGTGATGCTGGATTCTGTAGCGGCCCTGATGAACTATTCCTGCGCGGTTGCTGTCGGCGCGGCGGCGAACCTCCCGGCAACACGCCCCGCCATTACAGCCGATGGCCAAGTGCTGGATGCGTATTTCCCGGTAGAGTGGGATTCGGTTAATACTACGCAGCCGGGTCTCTATCCCGTGCAGGGACGCGCGTCTGTTTTTGGTCAGGATATGACTTTGACCGCTATGGTTCGTGTGTCCGAAGGCGAGATCCATAAGGGCAGCAATATGGCTCCGCGTGTCGTGGAACTGTACCATGGCACGGAGTCCGATAACGGAACCAATGCCCTACGCGTTATCTGCGATGAAAATACCAATGCAGACCAGTACTGGAGCGGACAAGGCGAAGTCAGGTTCCGCTACGATACGGCACAGAATATTAACGAAGTGAAGCTCTATCTGAAGGATACCGCGCCGAGCTCGCGCGATATGCACGTGGAGTGGTCGCCGGATGGATCGAGCTGGACGCCAATCGAGGCGGAAGTCAGCAATGAGGCCGGAGCGGGTATGACGATTCGCACCTACTCTTTTGACATTGTTTCGGCAGTCTGGATGAAACTGGTGTTTGATGCTCCTGTCAATCTGGTGGAAGCAGAACTGAACACCGGTATCCCCTCCTTTGCAATTGGCAGTGAAGCGGCCTTGTCCTCGCTGAATGTGAAGGGCCGTATTGCGGATCAGGATGCGTTGAGTGCCAATGTGTTTGGAACGCCGGATACAGATGTCACATTGCAGGACGTCACCGCTGTTGGAGTGGATAATGCTTCGATTACAATGTTGCCCGTACAGGATCAAGTGATTCGGCTTGTGCTGGAGTCAGAGGATCATTCGGCTCAGTCTACATTCCAGATCCTTCTGGGGAACACCTCGAGTACTGTAACTGATGCGTCCAGCGATGAACTGGACTACGACAGAAACAAAACCAGAGCTTCTGCAGGCAGTGAGAATGCAGAAAATACGGCGCATACGGAAGGGCCGGCCAGCTATGCGGTGGATGGAAATGAGTCCACGATTTGGCACAGCAACTGGAATGCCGGTGCTGGCGATGCGGATCTGTCCGACAATCCAGAGTTGCGGTGGTTCATGCTAACGTTGGATGAAGCGACAGAACTAAACGCGCTGCGTTATTTGCCGCGTTCGGGTAACCAAGGCGCTTCAAACGGCAGAATACAGGATTACAGGATTGAAGTGAGCACCAGCGCACAAGGGCCGTGGGAAACGGTTGCGCAGGGAAGATGGCAAAATACGACCGGCTGGAAGATTGCTCCATTCACCAAGACGGTAACCGCGCAGTATGTGCGCCTCTGGGGTGATACTTCGTATGGTGATCAAGCCAATAAGTTTTTGTCTGCGGCAGAAATTCGAGTTTGCAAACCGGCCAGCGATCTGTTCACTTTGGCTGAGGTGACCTTACCGCAAGAGGCCTATGACTACACCGGAGAGGCGATCACGCCCGAGCCTACTGTGACATTGAAGTCCGGTGGTGCTGCTCTCGAAAAGGGTACGGATTACACGGTATCCTATGCCAACAATACAGAGCCGGGTATCGCGACTGTGACCATCACTGGCGCAGGCACTTACACAGGTATCATTGAGAAAACGTTTACCATCAATGAGGTGGACATCAATATTGAATCCTATGTGCCGATCACGGTCAACACCGGCAAGGGCGTTGCTCCGCAGCTGCCCGGCACGGTTACGGCCAATATGTCGGCTGGCGGCCAGCGCGTCTTTGAAGTGATTTGGGCAGATGTCGATCCGAGCCGATACGCAAAGCTGGGTGAGTTTGAGGTATTCGGAACGGTGGTCGGACAGACACAGCCTGTCACGGCAAACGTCGTTGTCAGCGGCATTACCGGTGTGGAGAGCATCTCGCTTGTAACCATGCCAAACGTGGATCCCACGCTTCCGACGACGGTAAAGGTGTATCTGAGCAATGGTGAAACAAGCACTGCCAATGTCGAGTGGGAAGAGAAGCAGTGCACAGGCAGCGCAGGCGATATTATCACGGTTTCGGGCACGGTAGACGGCACAGACCTGAAGGCTACTGCCACAGTGCGTCTGGTTGATATGACGGAATCTGCTACTAATCTGGCAAAGAATACCAGTGTCAACCTGAGCAGTGCTGCCAATGGCAGCTTGCCGTTGGCGATTGCATGGGTCAGCGCCGGCAATGATAACCCCTTTAGGGCAACCAATGGACAGAAGTCCTTCACGTCGAACGCCAGCAAGAACATCTGGTCCGATTGGGAAAGCGGCACTTACCACATGGATCAAAACTGGCTGGGCGTGATTTTCGGCAGTGGCGATACCGTGGAAAGCCAGTTGCTTCATAAGGTGTCCGTCGGATTCATGGAAGAGGACGGAACAGGCGCAAATAAGGTAAAACTTCCGGCAAGCTATAAGATTGAATACTACGTTGGACCGGAGGGCTTTGCCTATCAGACCAAGCTCAGCACCAACCAATTAAAAAATCAGGGCAACGGCTTTGTACGCAATTGGGATAATAGTAACCCGTTGAAGGATCCGAATAACTGGCGAGAGGTAACCTACACGGGAAGCGGAAAACCGGCCGTACCCGCGCTTGCTGGTAATGCCTTTAAGAATATGGTAGACATTACCTTCGAGCCGGTGGAAACGCAAATCATCCGAATCTCCCTGACGCCGCAGGCAAACCAGTGGGTTGGCATCGAGGAGTTTGAGGCGTACGGATACGATCCGGTTACGCTCAACAGCACCTTTGCTGTCAGCGACATCAAATTGGATGGCGTAGATAAACTGGGTGAGTTCAGCGGAAATACGCTGAATGTCAAGCTGGAAGCGGATGCGCAGATCCCGGTTATCACCGCTTCGGCCACCAACAATGCTTCTGTAACCGTGGTTCAGGCCTATGACCGCAACAGCACCGCGAAGGTGATCTTCAAGGCAGAGGACGGCACAGGGGAGCAAACGTATACCATCAACTTTACAGCGGATGAAGCAGCGTTACATCCGATTCAATACCAGCTGTATCACCTGACCGCAGATCCCAAGCCGATTGATGTGGCGGACGGTCAGCCCTTGCAAGCTACGCTGAAGGCGGATGCAGACTATCAGCTGCCGGATGCGATTCAGGTAAGAATGGGTGCTCAGGTCTTGAACGCAGGAACTGACTATACGTATGATAAGGCCAGCGGCCAGATCCGTATTGCAGCGGTTACCGACGGAGTAGTCATCATTGCGGACGCGATTCAGACAGGCAGCATACCGGTCGTGACCACTACGACATTGAACAGCGGCAATGTGAACAAACCGTATTCCGCGCTGCTATCAGCAAAGGGTCAGGCCCCAATGACTTGGAGCATTTCTTCGGGCAATCTGCCCACGGGTCTGTCGTTGAGTGAGAATGGACTTATCAGCGGCACCCCCACAGCGGAAGGTAACTTCACCTTTACGGTCACAGCAACAAACCGTGTAGGTTCGGGTAGCCAGACGCTGTCCATTCGGATTGATCCGAATACAAGTTCGGAAAAGAAGATCACTTCCTTTAGCATTGCGAACGGCGGAACCACAATCAATGGTACACAGATTACGGTTACAATGCCGCATGGCACGGATGTGACCGCGCTCGTTCCTACGATTACCGTAAGCAATGGCGCGAAGGTTTCGCCTGAGAGCGGTGTAGCGCAGAACTTCAGCAGCCCTGTCACATATCGGGTAACAGCGGAAGACGGAACCACGCAGGATTACATCGTAACCGTGAAATTTGCGGCGCAGGGCACCTATGTCATTTCCGCAGACACAGTAGTAAACGGTACGATTCGTCCGAGCGCTACCTTCGCAGCAGAAGGCGAAGAAATTAGTGTCGCGCTTGAACCGAATGACGGTTATGCGGCCAAGGAAGGCTCGCTGAAGGTTTATAAGACCGATGAACCGACAAAGACGGTTGAGGTTTCGGGCAATTCCTTCCTGATGCCAGGCTATGGCGTAACCGTTACCGCAGCATTTGAAGCGATTGCATCTGCTTTTGTTGCGGTAGAGAGCATCGCTGATGTACCGACTGAGACAAAGGTAGGTGTACCGCTGTCTCTGACTGGAACTGTGCAGCCGAGCGATGCGACTAATCGTCAAATTGTCTGGCGTGTGAAACAAGCGGGTAGCACAGGCGCAACCATCCAGAACGATGTGCTGCACACGACGGACGCAGGTGTTGTGCTCCTGACAGCAACGATTGCGGACGGTAAGGCGCCTGGCGTGGATTACACACAGGACTTCACGATTGCAGTGAACAGTGAGACGTCAGGAGAAACAAGCGACACCAGTAGTTCGGTTGGCGGGGATAAGACGGAAATCCAACAGAATCCGGATGGTTCTACCACAACGATCGTGACCCGACCGGATGGAACGGTTACGGAAACCACCAGATATCCGGACGGCTCCAAGCAAGTGGTGCAGAAGAACACGGATGGCAGCACAATTACCACGATCACCAAAAATGACGGTTCCTCTTCCGTCACGAACGTAGACGAGAGAGGACAGGTGGAAACCGAGGTTAAGGTATCTCAGAGCGCGGTAGACGAGGCAGAGAAGAATGGAGAGAATGTGGCTCTGCCGATGCCCAGTGTGCCGAATACCACCAATCGGAATAACGCGCCGACCATTACGGTGGATCTGCCGGGCAGCGAAGCTGTCAAGGTAGAGATTCCGGTGGAAAATGCGACCCCGGGTACGGTGGCGATTGTTGTCAAGGCAGACGGTTCGGAGGAAATCATCAAGACTACGCAGAGCACGGTGGACGGCGTGGCGGTTACCCTCAATGACGGCGATACCGTGAAAATCGTGGACAACAGCAAGTTCTTTGATGATGTACCTAGCAGCTTCTGGGCGCATGATAATATTGCGTTTACAACCAGTCGTGAACTGTTCAGCGGCACAAGCGAGAACACCTTCTCGCCGAATGTGGCCATGACTCGCGCTATGATCGTTACTGTTTTGGCGCGCTTTGAGGATGTGGACACATCTACCGGAGACACATGGTATGAAGTAGGCCGGCAGTGGGCTATGGACAATCAGATCTCGGATGGCACGAATATGGATCAAAGCCTCACGCGTGAGCAGCTTGCCACCATGCTGTACCGTTATGTAAACGAACCGGAAGTAACAGCAAGTTTGAATGGCTTTGCTGACGCTTCCAAGGTCAGCGACTATGCGAAGAAGGCCATGGCTTGGGCAGTCGAGCAAGGTTTGATTTCCGGTGTAGGAAATAACCTGCTTGATCCGCAGGGTCAGGCAACCAGAGCGCAGGTAGCAACGATTCTGGCTCGGTTTATTGACAACGCATAAGAGCGAACGCTTATTTGAGACAGCATCGAGTAGGGGGTCACCCATTCGTTGGGTGATCGACCTCTCATACTACCGTGCATACCGTTCGGTACACGGCGGTTCAATCGCATAAGTGCAATTTACGAAGTTGCTCGTACTGTGCTGGGAAGTTATAATACCAGGCACAGTACGAGCTTTTCGTTATGGATTTTCATGCCGAGCACTTCAAAGGTGGAGAGCAGCACGGCGGCACAGCAGACAATCATCTTTCCCCCAAATTATGTATGTGTCGTGCTTCCCATGCACAGCCTCATATTCCCTTGATTTTTTGTGCCGGATTATGTATAGTTATTGTATACAGAAAAGCTATAAAGCAAAATTAGAATTCTCTTGCATATGAAAATATGTTATGGGAGGCCGCGATACGCTCCACCAAAATTTGCTTTCTTTTGCAAGTTTATGTGTGTGGAAGCTGCATGGCGCGTGAAATCAATATCGCCTATCAAAAGCAATTTTACGCAGATGGATGTGCTCACGATATTGTCAAGTCTTATTGTGAGACACTGCGGCACGATCAGTAAGCGTATGGGATGGGCCTATGCCGATGGATTCTGATACGGAAATGTTGGCAGATAATATCAAAACAAAAGAAAAGGAGCACATATTATGGCGGTATCTCGCGAAACCGTGCTGTTTTACGAACCAGAGGGCGGGGCACAGGGCGCGCTGCTTAAATCTGTTCTGGTGCGCATGGGTGTGCGCATCAAAAATGTGTCATCGGAGGCGGTAGGGCAGACGATTGGCTGCCTGCTGGGCCGCAAGGGCTTCGATGCACGTGAAAATCCAGAAGCGCCTGTGCTGGATGAGCCGGTGTTGGTTTTGGACGGATTTACCGATAAGCGGTTGGAAATCCTACTAAGGGAGATGAAAAAAAACGATATTTCCATACCGTACAAGGCGATTGTAACCGAAACCAATCTTGGATGGCTGTTTCATCAGCTGTATGATGAGCTTGCCCAAGAGCACGAAATGATGCAGCGCGGAAAATAAATGTTTTCTTTTTTCAGAAACCTGTTATAATAAGAGTAATCCAGTGTACGTTTGGCAGATGCCGAGACTGGATGATAGTGTGTATATTCCCGACAGATGTCTATGGATGGGAATGAACGGATGAAATAGAGAAAAAGGAGTGTTGAAATATGGCAGTTTTAACAATTACCAAGGAAAATTTTGCAAGTGAAGTTATGGCGTCGGATAAGCCGGTGCTGCTTGACTTTTGGGCAAGCTGGTGCGGCCCCTGCCGTATGGTATCACCCATTGTGGACGAGATCGCGGAAGAGCGTACCGACATCAAGGTTGGTAAGATTAACGTCGATGAGCAGGGCGAACTGGCGCAGCAGTTCGGCGTAATGAGTATTCCGACATTGGTTGTGATGAAAAACGGGCAGATTGCCAATAAGGCAGTCGGTGCGATGCCTAAGGAAAATATTCTGGCGTTGCTGTAAGGTAAAATAAAAAACGGAAGCGGTTTCCGCTTCCGTTTTGTTTTGTCACGCTTTGCGCACGAATTTGATGGCGCTCATGGCAGCCTGTGCTCCATCCGAGACGGCCTTAGCCACTTGTAGCAGTCCGCCGGTGCAGTCGCCCGCGGCAAACAGACCGGGAACCGCAGTGGCTCCATCTTCACCAACCTGAATTTTGTTGCCATCGAGCTGCGCACCCAGTTTGCGAGCAAAATCACCGCTGCCCGCCGTGCCGTAAGCGATGAACACGCCATCGACTGCGAGCGGGTCGCCTGTATGGAACGTTACGCGCGCGACCTTGTCCTCGCCTTCCACTGCCGCGACCGGACGTTCATCCACATGCAACCCTTCGGGCAGGTTGCCGGGTGCGGGCGTGCCGCCCGTCAAAAGTGTCACAGAAGCGGCGACGGGGAGAAGTGTACGCGCCTCTTCCAACGCATATTCGCCCTCGCCCAATACGGCGACCGCCTTGCCACGGTAGAAAAAGGCATCACATACCGCGCAGTAGCTGACACCGCGTCCCTCCAGTTCGCGTACGCCAGGAATCGGCGGCGTGGCGCGCGGTGCCCCGGTGGCAAGGATGACCGCGTCTGCGGTGAATTCGCCTGCGGTTGTTTTGACAGTAAATCCCTTTTCGGCATACTCGACTCCGGTAACCTCGGTCTGTACCAGCTGTGCGCCTAAGCGCTTGGCCTGCGCCTGCCCGCGAGCAAGCAATTCGGGGCCGGAAATGACATCGGTAAAGCCAAAGTAGTTTTCGATTTTATCGGTTTTATCCAGCGCACCGCCGTCTTTATAGGTGACAGTGGTCTGGATACCAGAGCGCACCGCGTAAATAGCGGCACTCAGTCCGGCGGGGCCTCCGCCGATGATGAGAACAGATGGCATAGTGTACTTCCTTTCGTTACTTATCGGTTTCGTTCATAAACCAGTCTTGATAGGCTTTTTGCAGCGTATTCAGCAAGACGATATCCTTGCCACCGACTGGTTTTTCATCTACATGGCTGACCGAAATGCAGTGAGATCCGGTAGAAAGGATCATGACTTCATCCGCATTCATCAGCTCGTCCACAGTAAACGGTGCAATGCGCGAGGGGATGCCGAGCTTTTCGCACAACTGTAAAAAGTGCATACGCGTGATACTGGGCAGGATGAGTTCGTCTGCCGGGGGTGTGCAGAATACGCCGTCCTTGAGAATTGCAAGGCCGGAGTGTGCGCCTTCGGTCACGCGGTCGCCGCGATGAAACACGACCTCATCACAGCCTGCTTCCACCGCGCGCTGCATGGCCATACAGTTAGGAATCAGATTGAGCGTTTTGATATTGCAGTGGAAAAAGCGTGTGTCCTCGACTGTGAGGAGTTTGTAGGGCTTATCGTGGCGGTCGAGTCCGAACGGCTCAGAGAAGGCCATAAGACTGGCCTTGGCGTTGGGCGGGAAGGCGTGCATGCGGTGTGCGACTGCGCGCGTCGACTGCCAGTAGAGCATATGCGGCTCATCAGAATCCAAACGGCTGATTAAATCATACAGCACTGCTGCCAAATCCTCGCGCGGCATTGGTGGAGCAATGCGCAGGAGACGCAGACTGTTATAGAATCGATCGAGATGGTCATTCAGCGCAAAGATTTTCTTATTGCGCACCATGGCCGCATCGTATACACCGTCGCCGAAATAGAAACCGCGGTCGGTGATCGGAGCTTTGATTTCATCAATCGGACCGATTGTACCGTTATAATATGCAATATCTCGCATCAGGTGAATACCTCCTTGTCGTATGGTCTGCTTTCAGTATAGCTGCTTTACAGATGCTTTGCAAGAGGAGGAAAATGTGATAGAATAAATAAATCAGGAGAGTGATTTTTGATGAAAACGCTGCTGCATATCTGCTGCGCTCCGTGCTCAATTGCCTGTATTGACACGCTGAGGCAAGATGGGATCGAACCGGTGGGATTTTGGTATAATCCCAATATTCATCCGTTTACCGAATATAAGATGCGCAAAAACACGCTGGTTGAATATGCAAAAAGCATCGATCTTAAGCTGGAAATTGAAAATGAGTACGGTCTGCGTCGGTTTATTGAGGGAGTATATCCGAATTTCGACAACCGCTGCACATTCTGTTATACGCTGCGCTTTGAGGAAACCGCACGCTATGCGGCGGAGCACGGCTATGACCAGTTTACTTCAACACTGTTTGTCAGTCCCTATCAGAACCATGAACTGATGAGGCAGGTGGCTGAGCAAGCAGCAAAAAAGTACGGCGTTGCGTATCTGCATCGCGACTTTTCGCCGCGATTCCGCGAGGGTCAGGATAAGGCGCGTGAGTTAGGGATGTATATGCAGAAGTACTGCGGCTGTATTTTTTCTGAGGAGGATCGGTATAAGAAACATCCCAAAAAGAAAAAGACCAAGGAGATGTAGGTTTGTCAAACATATTGGACAGAGAACTCTAAGGGAGAAAACCAACCTAGAGGCCTCATGGGAAAGTTGTTGGAGTGGCGATTATGGATAGCGAGCTGCTTGGCGA
>NZ_JBQKJP010000011.1:0-69211 GCF_052117205.1 Candidatus Agathobaculum pullicola
GACTGGGAGAATGTCAGCTTCGAGGACAAGCGGCAGGTGGTGGACGCATTGATAACCGTTATCCGGGCGACAAACGAAAAGGTAGAAATCGAATGGAAAATCTGACGGGCTAACCCCCGCCGTACCTTATCCTTTTGTGCCCTTGTCTATATTAGCGAAATGATGTTCCCAGAGTATGGTGTTCACTTTATCGCCGTCAATGACGGTGTGGACAGTGTGCGTGGGGACAGTGAGTTTACCGCCATCCGCAACGTATTTAACGAAATGTATGCCAAGGACACCAGCAAAAAAATCCGGGCAACATGGCAATCCAAAGGACGTTCCGGTGAACACCTTGCGACTATCCCGCCTTACGGGTATAAGAAAGACCCGGACAACAAAAAGAAGTGGGTTATTGACGAGCAAGCCGCAGCCGTTGTCCAGAAGATTTTTGCCTTGTGTGTTTCCGGCATGGGGCCGAGCCAGATTGCCCGATGGCTGCAAGAGAACAGGGTATTGACCCTGCCGCTTACGCACACGCAAAAGGGCTGCCAACTGCAAACAAGCCCCCGGTTCATCCTTATAAATGGTCAAACGAGACGGTTTCTCGTATTCTGGAAAAGCTGGAATACTTAGGACATACGGTAAACTTCAAAACCCACAAGCAATCATTCAAAAGTAAGAAAAAACTGTGGAACGACCCGTCCGAGTGGGTAATCTTTGAGAATACACAAGAACCGATCATTGAGGAAAGCGTGTTCCTGATTGTGCAGAAAATTCGGCAAGGCCGCTGCCGCCCCACCAGAATGGGCGACATGGGGATGTTCTCCGACCTGCTGTTCTGTGCGGATTGCGGCGGTAAAATGTATCTGTGCCGGGCAAACCGTTACAAGCCGGAACAGGAATACTATCTTTGCTCTACTTACCGGAAAGACCGTGCTTTGTGCACAACACATTCTATCCGGCGCGTTGTCCTTGAGGAAATTGTACTGCGTAATTTGCGGGAAGCGATTGCCTATGTGTCACAGTATGAGGACGATTTTATCCAGCAGGCAGCAGACCAAAGTCTAAGGGAACAAAACAAGGAACTCGTACAGAAAAGAGACGACCTAAGCCGATCACAAAAACGCATTGTCGAACTGGATGTTATCATAAAGCGGCTATATGAGGATAATATTTCCGGAAAACTCTCTGACGAGCGTTTTATTAAGCTATCCCGTGACTATTGTAGGTTTGTCAAACATATTGGACAGAGAACTCTAAAGGAGATAGCCAACTCAGAGGCCTCATGGGAAAGTTGCTCGAGCGGCGATTATGGACGGCAAGCTGTCTTGTGAAGTCTTTAAGGGAGTAAAAGCAGTGGGAAGAATAAAAACGCTTTTGATCCTCCCTGTGACTACGCTCCACCTTGCCGTTGTGGCGGGGGTGTAAGGGCGAATGAGTTTATGCCGGACACCTAACGCAGCGGCGATAGTCTCAAACAGGGTGGGCAGATTCCGTTTGCTGTTGGAAAAGCGGTTGGTGAACTCAAAACCATTGTCCGTCTGGACGCATTCCACCTGAATGCCTCGGCGGGCATACCACTTGAGCAACTTTTTCAGGAAGTCGGCAGAGGAATAGGTGCTCTGCTCTGGGTAAGCAGCCAGAAATCTCAGGCGGGTAAACTCGTCAATGGCGGTGTACTGGTAGAGGCGGAATTGCGAGTCTGCAATGCATTTGCGGGGCACCACCTTCACATCCACTTGAACACGCTGACCTGGATAGGTCATCTGCTCGTAAGGCTTTGGTTTATACACTTTTTTCTTTGAAACAGCAGGAAATAGGCCCAATTTGCGCATGAATCGGAACAAGCTCTCCGGACGGCGAGTATAACCCCGTAGCCGCAGTCGGTGCCACAGCTCCACCATGCCCAGATCTGGATTGCGGCGGCGCATATTGCGGATTAGTTTCAGTTCTGCATCTGTGTGCTGATTGGGATGGCCGTGCGGCCGCCGGGACTGGCAGGACAGAGATTTCACCGTGCCATCCCATCGAGCTTTCCAGAAGTAAATGTACGACCGGCTTTTGTTGTACTTCCGGCTGGCGCGACTGACGCCGTATTTCTCTGCGTACTTCATTAGAGATTGCCGATACGCCATGTCCTGTGTTATACTCTTGCTCATGAAGGATATGGCCCCCTTTTCGTCAAGTTAAGTGTCGCAACTCAACTTTAACCGATGAGGCTCTATCCTTCATCCTTTTTTATTCAACTGTCCAAGATGTATTGTACTTCTACACGTTTTATTAAGCTATCCCGTGACTATGAGCTGGAACAAACGAACCTTACGAATATTGTCGAGACGCTTCGACAGGAAATCAAAAAGCAGGAACAGCAAAAAGTCAATATTCGGCAGTTTATTGCGGCGGTTAGAAAGTATACCGATATGCAACAGCTCACCGCTTCCGTTCTTAGGGAGTTTATAGACCATATTGAAGTTTCCCAGATGGATAAGCAAACGAAAACACGGAAGATCAAAATCGTTTATAATTTTATTGGTGCATTTGATTTTGAACACGCAATGACCAAAACAAAAACTGCTAAAACAGAAAAGAATGGTATAGCCGTTTGACTATACCATTCCTTACTTTGCTGTTTTCCTAATTCACCGCCGCTAATGGCGGGCTTTTTTATGTCTTTTTCTGCATCAGTCAATGCCAAACAGTCGCTTGCCGTTTTCGGTGGTTATACGCTCCACCTCGCTGACATCGACTTCCTTAATCTGCGCAATCGTTTCAGCCATACGATAAACATACAGTGACGAATTACGCCGCCCTCGGAACGGCTCAGGCGCCATGTAGGGTGCATCCGTCTCCACCATCAGTCGCTCCAGCGGTACCTCACGGATCACCTCAATTGCGCGGCGTGCGTTCTTGAAGGTAATTACACCTGTAAACGAGAGATAATAACCTAAGTCCAGCAGGTCATGTGCCATCTGGGTACTGCCCGCAAAACAGTGGAACACGCCCCGCACGCCGGCGTACCGCCGCGCAATCTCCAAACAGTCCGCATGTGCGTCACGGTCATGCACAATTACCGGCTTGTCCAGCTCACGCGCCAGTTCCATCTGATGCGCAAATACGACCTGCTGACGCGCACGGGCGTGCTCGTCCTTTTCCCAATAATAGTCCAGCCCAATCTCCCCGATGGCGCGCACACGCGGCTCGGTCTCAGCCAATTGTTTAATGACCACAAGGTCATTATTCCAGTTTTCGTTGATATTTTCCGGATGAATACCGACTGCAGCGTAGACAAACGGGTATTTTTGTGCATAGCTTACTGCCTTGCGTGAAGTCTCCACATCACAGCCCGGATTGAGAATCAACCCGACGTTGTGCTCCGGCATAGCGGACAAAAGCGCGTCGCGGTCCTCGTCAAAGCGCTTATCATCGTAATGTGCATGGGTATCAAACAGCATGTACGTCTCTCCTTAAATCCATCCGAAATGGCGGCAAGCATTCCACAGGCCATCCCGGTCGACCGGGTCGGTCACATAATCCGCCATGCGCTTGAGCGCGTCGTGCGCGTTGCCCATCGCGACCGAAAACCAGCCCTGTCCGAACATACACACATCGTTTGTGCCGTCTCCAAAGATGACCACATCCTCATTCGGAATACCAAGCCGCTCCACCATGCGGCGGATGCCGTTTTGCTTTTCGGTTGGCTCAATGAGTAGGATATCGCGATTGTACCGCACACTTGGCAGCGTACCGCAATCAATATCGCGCTCCTGCTCCGCTGTGCACGCGATGTTGACCTTATACAGCACCTGTAACGTCCGGTAATCGAACGCCGGCTCATATCGTGTCGGAAAATATTCGGGCGGCGCAACATCCAGATAGCGTTTATCGCTCGTCACGCAGATGCTCTCGTTTACCGGCGTGACCGCCCACGGGATGCCTGCCGCTTCCAGACGGTCAATCAGCGCGATACAGTCCGCGGTTGGCAGGCTTTTCATCTCTATGATCTCACCGCCAACGGTCAGACTGTACCCGCCATCCGCGACGAAATCTGTAAAACCGTGCTGCGCGGCAAATCCCGCCGCCGACGCCTGTAAGCGGCCGGTAGCAAGCGCGGTGAAATGCCCATTGGCGCGCAGCTGTTCCAGACAGCGCACCGCGCTCTGCGGCATAACCATAGTCTGCCCGACGCTCAGCGTGCCATCGATATCAAAAAAGAAATATTTCTTCTGCATGGTTGTTCCTTTTGGGTTTGAATTGGTCAGTTGGTGTCCACCGTGCGCGTCACGTCCACCACGCCCTTAATCGAGCGCAGACGGCTGATGAGGTTGTCAAGCTGATGCACGCCGGCCACGTCCACCATCGCGTTGATGACGCCGTAGCCGTCGTTAAGATCGCGCGCGGAAATCTCATGCACATTGATTTTGCAGGCGGCAAGCACTGTGGTCACGTCGCTCAGCACACCGATACGGCTGCGCGTGGAAATCTGCAAGCCGGTGGAGAATCGATTGGTGCGGTCGGCAATAGACAAATCCTCATCCCACCATGCGCGCACCCAGCGATCCGGGTCCTCCTGTATATGGACGTTCACACAGTCGCACCGATGGATAGACACGCCGTAGCCGCGCGTAACAAAGCCGACGATTTCATCGCCCGGAATCGGCGTGCAGCAGCGCGCAAACTTGACCAGACAGTTGTCGATGCCTTCAACCACCACGCCGGTCGTGGAACGGGTGACGCGCTTGGGCGGCTGCTCAGGCTGGGGATGCGCCGCGCGCTCGGCCAGCTCTCGCTGACGGCGCAGCTTGCCGACATCGTCCTTCACCTTGTTGATGACCTTGGTCAGTGTGATGCCGCCGTAGCCGATAGCAGCATACAGCTCATCGAGCGTATTGAAGGAGAACTTGTTAAGCGTGTTCTTGCGCACTTCCTCGTTCTCATAAAAGCCGTTATACAAGAGATTGGCACGCAGCTCGCGGTCAAGATCCTCGCGGCCGTTGATGATATTCTCCTCGCGGCACTCTTTTTTGAACCACTGCTTAATCTTATTGCGCGCCTCGGTGGTCTTGACGATTTTCAGCCAGTCTCGGCTCGGCCCGTGCGCCTCCTTGGAGGTCAGAATTTCGACAATATCGCCGTTTTTCAGCTGGCTGTCAATCGGCGCGATGCGGCCGTTGATTTTGCAGCCCGTCATACGGTTGCCGACCGCCGAGTGAATGGCGTAGGCAAGGTCAATCGGGGTCGCGCCCGCGGGCATGTTCACCACGTCGCCCTTGGGCGTAAAGACGAACACCTCGTCGGCAAACAAATCGACCTTGATGTTCTTGATGAAGTCCTCGGCCTCGGTGTCCTGCTGCGCTTCGAGCAGCTGGCGAATCCATGCGAAGGCTTCCTCATTGCCCTTTTTGGTCAAGCCCTGCTTGTATTTCCAGTGCGCCGCCACGCCGTATTCCGCCATTTTGTGCATTTCGGTGGTGCGAATCTGGATCTCAAACGGCACGCCCGCCCGTCCGATAACCGTCGTGTGCAGCGACTGGTAGCCGTTGGGCTTGGGTGTCGAGATATAGTCCTTGAAACGCCCGGGAATCGGCTTATAGAGGTCATGCACATAGCCGAGCACATTGTAGCAGTCCGCGACGGTATCCACAATCACGCGCACCGCGCAAATGTCGTAAATCTCGTCGATTGTTTTATGCTGGGCGTACATCTTGCGGTAAATCGAATAAATGTGCTTGACACGCGCCGAAATCGTGTTTTTGATATGCGCCTCCGCCAGCTTAGCGCTGATGCGCTCCTGAATCCCCTTGAGGAACTCCTCCTGCTGCTCGCTCTGCTTTTTCAGGCCCTCGACAATCTCATTGTAGCCGATGGGGTCGAGGATTTTGAGCGAGAGGTCCTCCAGCTCCCACTTGATGCGGCTCATGCCCAGACGATGGGCAATCGGCGCATAAATCTCCATGGTTTCCAGCGCCTTGTCGCGCTGTTTGCGCTCGGGCAGGTACTGGAAGGTACGCGCGTTGTGCAGGCGGTCGGCCAGCTTGATGAGAATGACGCGGATATCCTTCGCCATGGCGAGGAACATCTTGCGTAGGTCCTCGAACTGCTCCTGCTCCTTGGAATAGCGCAGCATGCCCAGACGGGTAACGCCGTCAACCAGTTCGGCAACCGGCGTGCCGAATTTATTTTCGATTTCCTTGTAGCCGAAGTTGGTATCCTCGATGCAGTCATGCAGCAGCGCTGCGCAAATCGAGTCGGTGTCCAGCCCCATCTCGACCACAATCTCCGCAACCGAAACCGGATGGATGATATACGGCTCGCCGTTTTTGCGTTTTTGCCCCTCATGCGCGGCAGCCGCGCACTCATACGCCGCACGGATTTTGCGGACATTGGCCTGCGGATTTTGTTTTTGCACGCGCTCGATTAAAAAATCCAGTTTGTTTTGCATACTTCGTTCCCCCATTCCGTTAGCCCGCCATGCTTTGCAGCGTGGCCAGAACGACCGAACCGGATATATCCGCCTTACCCTCGTAAGGCTTGAGCAGGATGTTAAGCATCCCTTCCTTGAAATGATAGCTGATCAGCCCGGACTCGGAAAACACGTCCAGACAGACAAACAGCTTGCCGATGTTGATATCACGGCGGCTCTCCCACGCCACGCGGCGCGAAAGCGCACCATCCGGCACGGACAAACGGCCGTCCTCCGCGCGGCACACGATATGCCGCCACACCGCCACCAAATCCTTGCGGTCGGGCAGCAGCAGGCGCGCCTCGCGCGCGGTCAGCGGCCCATCGGCCATATAGGTATTGTACACATTGAGCAGCTTCTGGTCCGCCAGATGCTCGCAGTCGCTCAGCTGCGCGTCGCACAGCGTCAGCTGCACCGTGCGGCGGCCGCGAAACTCGTTAATTTCCAAATGAAAAGCAGCGTCGACGTAGTTGCCCTCGACAAAGCCGAGTCCGCCTGCGCCCGTGCCGAACCAGATTGCGGAAAAGCGCACGCCATCTTTCACCAGCGTCATGCGCACATGCCGGTCGGACGAAATGGGCGTGATATCCTCCGCCACCATGTCCTTCATGCAGAACACCGGCTCGGCGTTACGCATGCCATACGGCTCGAGGACGTTCAGCGCCTGGATATTCTCCTCGGTCAGCCATTCGGGGCGCACCATGCAGTCGATGTGCAATTGCGGCACCAATTCCGCCATGGTAACGTGCGTTTCGGCATAGGCGCGCAGCCGCTCGCGCAGCGTATCCACCTTATCCGCATCCACGGTCAGACCCGCGGCCAGCGCGTGCCCGCCGTAGCGCTCGAGCAAGTCCTCGCACGAGGTCAGCGCGTCGAACAGGTTAAACCCGCCCACCGAGCGGCCCGAGCCTTTGCCCGTGCCGTCCTCATCGAGTGAAATCAGCACAACCGGACAGCCGTACCGATCGCACAGGCGCGAACAGACAATGCCGATTACGCCATGGTGCCAGCCTTTTTCCGCCAGCACGATGATTTTATCCTCAAGGGGATTGTATTCCTTGCGCAGACGGGCAAGCGCCTGCGTTAAAATCTGGTTTTCCTCATTCTGCCGCAGCTTGTTCTGCTCGCAAAGCTGCGCGGCAAGAGACTGTGCCCGCACCGGGTCGTGCGTGAGAAACAACTCGGCGGCAAGCTCCGCGCGCCCCATACGGCCCGCCGCGTTGATACGCGGTGCCAGCACAAAGCTGATGGTAGACGAGGTCAGTCGCCTGTGTTTCATCCCCGCCTCGCGCAGCAGCATCTCCAGACCGACGTTTCCGGTCGCGGCCATTTTCTTCAGGCCCGCCGCCACGATAATACGGTTTTCACCCGTGATGGGCATTACGTCTGCGACCGTGCCCAGCGCCACCAGATCGGCGTATCGCTCAAGTACGGTTTCCGCGTTGCCTTCGAGCGCGCAAATCAGCTTGAACGCCACACCCACACCGGCAAGGCTGTCAAACGGATAAGTGCAATCCGGCCGCTTGTAATCAATCACCGCGTCCGCTGCGGGCAGTACGTCGTGGCACTCATGGTGGTCAGTGATGACCACCTGCATGCCAAGCTCACGCGCGACCGCAATCTCCTCGCCAGCGGTGATGCCGGAGTCGACCGTGATGAGCAGACGAGTCCCCTTCTCATACAGCTCCTCCATCGCCGCGCGGGACAGACCGTAGCCCTCGCGCAGACGGTTGGGGATGTAATATTCGCAGGCCGCGCCGCAGCTGCGCAGATAATCCACCAGTGTGCAGGTGGCGGTCACGCCATCCACATCGTAGTCACCGTATACCACAATATGCTCGCCGCGCGCGATTGCGCCTCGTATGACCGCGACAGCTTTGTCCATATCCGTCAGCAGAAACGGGTCGTACAGACCGGATGTGTCACAGCTCAGGTAATCGGCTGCGGCTTCGGGCGTGTCGATGCCGCGCGCCACCAGAACGGCTGCAGCCAGCGGGGCATACCCGCCCTCGTCGGATAGCGCGCACACGCGCGCCTCGGCAGGGTCGGCGATCACCCATCGCTTTGTTTTCATATGTCTCCCTCATTTATTTTATATTACCATTATTATACCAAAACACGCCACAAAGCTCAACATTTTTATGCAAATTGTCAAAAGCGGGCATTTCACAGGGAAATGCCCGCTTTTTTCGCGCAAAAAGCCGCTTTATTCTTCTGTTTTCGCCGTATTTTGCCGCTCCAATACCCGTCCGAGGTACTGTCCGGTGTAGGAATCCGGGCAGGCTGCGACCTCCTCCGGCGTGCCGGCCACAACCAGTCGACCGCCGCCGTCGCCGCCTTCCGGACCGAGGTCAAGGATATAATCCGCGGTTTTGATCACGTCCAGATTATGCTCGATAACGACCACGGTATTGCCCGCATCGACCAGCTTTTGCAGCACATCGACCAGCTTGTGCACATCCGCAACATGCAGGCCGGTGGTCGGCTCGTCAAGGATATAGATGGTCTTTCCGGTCGAGCGCTTGGAAAGCTCGGTGGCGAGCTTGGCGCGCTGCGCTTCACCGCCCGACAGCGTGGTGGATGACTGGCCGAGTTTGACATACCCCAGACCAACCTCACGCATGGTCTCCAGTCGTCTGGCAATTTTAGGAACATTGGCGAAAAACTCGCACGCTTCGTCCACCGTCATATCGAGCACTTCATAGATATTCTTGCCCTTGTAGCGCACCTCGAGCGTTTCCTTGTTGTACCGCTTGCCCTTGCACACATCGCAGGGCACATACACATCCGGCAAAAAGTGCATCTCGATTTTTAATAGACCGTCGCCCGCACAGGCCTCGCACCGTCCGCCCTTGACGTTAAAGGAAAACCGGCTCGGCCCGTAGCCGCGCGCCTTAGCGTCCGCTGTTTTGGCGAACAGGTCGCGGATATCGTTGAACACACCCGTATAGGTCGCGGGGTTGGAACGCGGCGTGCGCCCGATGGGCGACTGGTTGATATCGATGACCTTATCAAGATGAGAAAGGCCGATAAATTTATCGTGCGCGCCCGCGCGCGTCTTGGCGCCGTTGAGCTCGGCGGCGAGTTTTTTATAAAGAATCTCATTGACAAATGACGATTTTCCCGAACCGGACACGCCGGTCACGCAGGTAAACGTGCCAAGCGGAATGGTAAAGTCCGTATGCTTTAGGTTGTTGACCGCGCAGCCCTTGACCGTCAGTTTTTTACCGTTGCCCTTGCGGCGCACCGCAGGCACCGGAATGAACTTGCGGCCGGAAAGATACTGTCCGGTGATGGAGGTTTCGCTTTTCAGCAAATCGTCCACCCGGCCCTCGAACACGACCTCGCCGCCACCTCGTCCCGCGCCCGGACCGATATCCACAATGTAGTCAGCTGCAAGCATGGTATCCTCGTCGTGCTCGACCACAATCAGCGTGTTGCCGAGGTCGCGCAGACGCTTCAGGGTGGCAAGCAGCTTGTCATTGTCGCGCTGGTGCAGGCCGATGGACGGCTCATCCAGAATATACAGCACACCCATCAGCGACGAACCAATTTGGGTGGCAAGCCGGATGCGCTGGCTCTCGCCGCCCGACAGCGTGCCGGACGAGCGCGAAAGCGTCAGGTATTCCAAACCGACCGACTGCAAAAAGCCCAATCGGTCCATAATTTCTTTGATAACGCGGTCACCGATTTTGTGCTGCATCTCGGTCAACTGCAAGGTATGCAAAAATTCCATCGCCTTGACGACCGACTTTTCGGAAAACTCCGCGATATTCAGTCCGCCGACCGTGACCGCCAGCACCTCGGGCCGCAGGCGGCGGCCGTGGCACGCGGGACAGGGGATTTCGCTCATGCACTCTTCGATTTCGCTGCGTGCATAGTCGCTCGAGGTTTCCTTGTAGCGGCGTTCCAGATTGACCACAATGCCCTCAAACGGCTGGCGCATCACGCCGCCCGACACGCGGCTAACCGACAGCTCCAGCGGCTCGTCACCCGTGCCGTACAGCAGCTCGTGTACCGCCGCGTCGCTCATCTCCTCGATTGGGGTGTCAAGCGTAAAGCCGTGCTTTTTGCCCAGAGCGGTAAAGTACATGCCCGCAATCGTACCCGGCTCGGCGCTGCTCCAGCCCGAGGCGCGGATGGCGCCCTTGCGGATGGACAGCTTGCGGTTGGGCAGAATACGATCCGGGTCGACGCGCATCTGCATGCCGAGTCCCGTACACACCGGACACGCGCCGTAGGGATTGTTGAACGAGAACATGCGCGGGGTAAGTTCCTCAATGGAAATGCCGCAGTCCTCGCAGGCATAGTTCTGCGAAAAGGTAATGGGCTCGCCGTCGACCACGTCCGCAATCACCAGACCACCCGACAACGCCGCCGCCGTCTCGACCGAATCGGTCAAGCGGCTGCGTACATCCGCGCGGATGGCAATGCGGTCGACGACTATCTCAATGTTGTGCTTTTTGGTCTTTTGCAGCTTAATCTCCTCGGACAGGTCGCGCATTTCGCCATCCACCCGCACGCGGACATAGCCCTGCCGTCTGGCGTCCTCAAGCACCTTGACGTGCTCGCCCTTTTTGCCGCGGATGACCGGTGCGAGAATCTGCACGCGCGTTTTCTCCTCGAGCATCATCAGCCGATCGATGATTTGGTCGATGGTCTGCTGATGGATTTCCTTGCCGCACTTCGGACAGTGCGGCGTGCCGATGCGCGCCCAGAGCAGACGCATGTAATCGTAAATCTCCGTGACCGTGCCGACCGTGGAACGCGGGTTCTGCGAGGTGGTTTTCTGGTCAATCGAAATCGCGGGCGACAGGCCGTCGATGTAGTCCACGTCCGGCTTGTCCATCTGCCCTAAAAACTGCCGCGCGTAGCTGGACAGCGACTCGACATAGCGGCGCTGACCCTCGGCATAGATGGTGTCAAACGCCAGCGACGACTTGCCCGATCCGGACAGACCGGTCAGCACCACCAGCTTATCGCGCGGAATCTTGATATCAATGTTTTTCAGGTTGTGCTCACGCGCACCCTTGACATGAATATATTCGTGCATAGCTTTCTCTGCTTCATCCTCACTTTTGTTTCGGGTTTCTTTATCCTGATAGCATGTCTCATTCAGACTTCTATCATACTGCCCGCGGGCAAAAACGCGATGCGCTCGCCGAGCGTTTCCCGCAACACGTCATAGGCGTGCGGGCCGGTGCAGTGACAGGTATAGTAGCGGCTTTCCGTCTCCGCGAGCCGCGCGGCAACCACGCGGATATTTTCATCCGGCTCGCTTTTGCCGGTCGAGGGGCTGAACAGGTGCATGCCGCCGATAACGACATCCGGGTCGCGGCCGAGCAGTTCCTTTGCCCGTGCGCAGATATTGATAACGCCTCGGTGCGCACAGCCCGTAAACAGCACCGCCGTATCCCCTTCGCGCACGATCAAACTTTGCTCATGGGTAAAACGGTCGGGAACAAACTGTCCGTTTTCCCGCTCGTACAGCGTGCGGTTGCCAGTTGGCACACAGTCCTTTCCCGTGATATCGGAAAACAGCGTCAGGCATCTGTCTATCTGCGTCACGCCACTGACGCGCCGCAGACGCGGATTCTCCGCCAGCGCCGTGTCCAGTCCGATGTCCTTGATGCCCTCCGGTTTGCGGGAAAAGTGCGGCGCAAACGCCTTTTCGTGCACATAAACAGGCGCATGGTCGTTGATTTCCAAAAATGCCGCCAGTCCGCCGCCGTGGTCATAATGCCCGTGCGAGACAAAGGCCATGTCTACCTCGGACAGGTCGATGCCGAGTGCGCAGGCGTTTTTCACGAACAAATCACTCTGCCCCATATCAAACAGCAGCTTGCGGCCGCCCGTTTCGATACAAAAGCTCAGCCCGTGCTCACAGGCATACTCCGGCGCGCACGCAGTATTCTCCATGAGTGTGAAAATCCTCATTTTCCTTCCTCCAGCGCGCGAATCTGGTCACGCAGCTGCGCGGCAATCTCGAATTCCAGCATCTTGGCCGCTTCCTTCATCTGGCGGGTCAGGCGGGCAATCTCCTGCTGTCTTTCGCCCTTGGTGCGCAGCTTCTTCTTGCTGCTCGTCGGTACATTGGACGTGATTTCGATAACGTCCTGCACCTTCTTTTTGACTGATTTGGGGGTGATACCATGTTTTTTGTTAAACGCATCCTGCAAGGCGCGGCGGCGCTCGGTCTCGTCCATCGCGCGGCGCATCGAGGGCGTGATGCTGTCCGCGTACAGCACGACCATACCGTGCTCATTGCGCGCGGCGCGGCCGATGGTCTGAATAAGCGAGGTCTCGGAACGCAGAAAGCCCTCCTTGTCCGCGTCGAGGATGGCGACGAGCGACACCTCCGGGATATCCAGGCCCTCACGCAGCAGGTTGATGCCGACCAGCACATCAAATACGCCCAGCCGCAAATCGCGCACCAACTCCTGCCGTTCGATGGTCTTGACATCGTGGTGCATATAGCGCACCTTGATGCCCGCAGTTTCGAGATAGCCGGTCAAATCCTCGGCCATCTTTTTGGTCAGCGTCGTGACCAGCACACGCTCGCCCTTGGCGGTGCGCGCGTTGATTTCGCCAATCAGGTCGTCAATCTGCCCCTCGACCGGGCGCACGACCACCTCAGGATCAAGCAAGCCGGTCGGGCGGATGACCTGTTCCACCACCTGACCCGAGCGCGACAGCTCGTACTCGCCGGGCGTAGCGGAAACGTAAACAATCTGGTTTAAGCGCTCGTTGAACTCGTCGAAGTTGAGCGGGCGGTTATCATAAGCCGAAGGCAGGCGAAACCCGTTCTCGACCAAACTTTCCTTGCGGGCGCGGTCACCGTGGTACATGGCGCGCACCTGCGGGAGCGTAACGTGGCTCTCGTCCACAATCAGCAGAAAATCCTCCGGGAAGTAGTCGATAAGGGTAAACGGCGAGCTTCCCGGCGCGCGGCGCGACAACACGCGCGAATAGTTCTCAATGCCGCTGCAAAAGCCGATTTCCTGCAGCATTTCGATATCATACCGCGTGCGCTGACCGATGCGCTGCGCCTCAATCAACTTGCCGTTTTCCTCGAAATATTGGATACGCTGCTCCAGCTCCTCCTCCAAATCCTTGATGGCGGCCTGCAATTTATCCTTCGGCGTGACATAGTGGCTGGCGGGGAAAATAGCCGTGTGACCCAGTTCACCCAACACCACGCCAGTCAGCGGATTGATGCGGCTGATGCGGTCAACCTCATCCCCGAAAAACTCGATGCGCACCACATCCTCATCCGAATATACCGGCCAAATCTCAACCGTGTCGCCGCGCACGCGGAAGCGGTTACGCTCGAAGGCAATGTCGTTGCGCTCATACTGGATATCGATAAGTCGGTGAATGAGCGTTTCGCGGCTGATTTCCATGCCGGGACGCAGCGAAATGACCATTTTCTTATAATCTATCGGGTCGCCCAGCGAGTAGATGCACGACACCGACGAGACGATAATCACGTCCCGCCGCTCGGAAAGCGCCGAGGTCGCGGAGTGACGCAGGCGGTCGATTTCATCGTTGATGGCCGAATCCTTTTCGATATAGGTGTCGGTCGAGGCGATATATGCCTCGGGCTGATAGTAGTCATAGTACGAAACAAAATACTCGACCGCGTTATTCGGAAAAAACTCCCGCAGCTCGGTGCAGAGCTGCGCGGCGAGCGTTTTATTATGCGCGAGCACCAGCGTGGGCCGCTGGGTCTGCTCGATAATATTGGCCATGGTGAAGGTCTTGCCCGAGCCGGTTACACCCATCAGGGTCTGCTCGGTCAGGCCATTGTTGATCCCCTCGACCAACTTTGCGACCGCTTGCGGCTGATCGCCCGCCATCTTATAGTTGCTGACAATTTGAAAATCCGGCATATCCTACCTCCTCTGCCCCATCTGACCGGCACGCAGCCGGCAAATGGATATGTACTTCCCACGAGCGACCACGCAGTGATCAACCAACTGCAATCCCAATCCCGACAGGGTCTGCTCAAGCCGACGCGTGGCAAGCATATCCGCTTCGGACGGTGTGGCCGTCCCGTTCGGATGATTATGTGCGACCGCAACACCTGCCGCACGACAAATCAGCGCACCGCTTGCAATTTTGTACGCGTCCATCGGCACATGCGCGTGTCCGCCGCGGGCAATCTCCTCGCACTTGATGACACGCCCCGCCCCGTCCAGATAGGCGGCAAGCAGCACCTCATCCTGTTCGCCCGCAAACTGCGGCATGAAATACTCTCCGATTTTTTCATAGCTGTTGAGCTTGTCGCTGTGCCGCTCGCTCTTGACCACATCCTGCTGATACCGCGCGCACAGCGCAAACGACAGCTTGAGCAGATCGGCCGAGCGCGGCCCGATGCCCTGCACCTCGCAAAGCTGCTCGACCGGCGCTTCGAGCACCGCGTGCAGCGAACCGAAACGCGCCAGCAGACGGTGTGCAGTCGGGTTGGTATCCACACGCGGAATGGCGAAAAACAGCAAAAGTTCGAGCACCTCGTGGTCGCTGAACACATCCAGCCCGAATCGGCGGAACTTCTCCAGCACACGCTCCCGGTGGTTTTGATGCAGTTTGTCCGCCATGCGCCCGGCCTCCTTTGTGTTTTATAAATGAATCCGCTGCTCCGCCTGCCGCAGCGCACGGGCAACCAGCGGACTGTCCTTGATGTCGGGGAACGGGACGGTCGGCTGTGGCTCTCCCTCATGCGGACGCAGGCTTTTTCCCATCCACAGCACATCCCGCCACTGACCGAACTTGTACATACTCTCCTGATACGCGCCCGAGATGATAAAGCCCATTGCCTTATGGAACTTCATCGACCGCTCGTTGGGCGAGGTGATGCCGACATAGATATTATAGTATCCCTGCATGGTCAGCAGCTCAAACAGCGCCGCGTAAATTGCGCCTGCAATACCGTGCCGGTGCCATTCCTGCGCAACATAGATGGACGTCTCAACCGACCACTGATACGCCGCGCGGGTACGGTGCGGCGAAGCGTAGCCATAGCCGACCACTGCCCCATCTACCGTGCAGACCAGCCACGGCAGGCGTTCGCCATAGGTGCGCATGCGTCCGACGAACTCCTCCAACGACGGCGGCGTGTACTCGCTCGATACCGTGGTCTGGAGCACATACGGCGCGTACAGCGCCAGCATATCGGCCGCATCACTCTCCGCAGCGACGCGCAAAACAACTTCCGGCATAGTATTTCTCTCCCGTTGCGATAGTTTCCATTTTTTCATTATACCGCGCGTGCCTTTGTTGTTCAACCGATTTTTACCGTTTCCATCGCCAAAAAATCGTACATGCGTTCGTCTGTTCTTTGTGCGCTTTTCCAGCAAAAACGAACAAACACCAACCGTTTAGGAACCTATATCCTTGTCCGCTCAGCCGATTGCATTTTCCGACTTTTTGGGGTATACTACTTTAAGCGATTTTGTCAACAAAGGAGGCTTCGCATTATGGTCCGTCACGGCTTTATCCATTCCAAAGAGGACATCAAATTTCTCATTCTGTTTGCCATGGATTTGCTGCCCTTTCCTGTCAGCTTCAGCACGGTCGTGGACCTGACGACCTGGTGCGACGAGGGCTTCGGCTATTTTGAGCTAAGTGAAGCCTTCTACGAGATGGTGCCGACCGGCCACATCGAAGAGGTCCCCGGCGACGGGGAACCCGCCTACCACATTACTGACAAGGGCCGTGAGGCCATCCGCGTGTTTGAAAAGCAGCTTCCCTATCCGGTGCGCGAAGCCGCACAGCGCTCGGCGCTGCGTGTCGTGCGTCAAATCCGCCGGGATGCCGCGATTCATACAACGGTGACTGAGCGCGCCGCCAACGACCTGACCATTCGCATGGAAATGGAGCAGGTGTTCGCTATCGAGATGGATGTGGTCAGCCGCGGACAAGCCGCGATGCTTGAGCGCACCTTCAAAAACAACGCGGAGGCGATCTACCAGACCCTTCTGGGCGCCATGACCGCAGACTACGAAACCGAGAAAGAAGACGAAACCCCTTGAACTACATTCGGCAACTGGGCGTTCTAATCGCCTGCTGCGTCGCAGGCGACGCGCTATCCATCCTGCTGCACGGCGCGCTGCCCGGCAATGTGCTCGGCCTGACACTGCTGCTTCTGCTATTGATTTTCGGCCCGGTCCGTATGGATCATGTCGAACATTCCGCAGACTTTCTGCTGCAAAACATGGCGTTTTTCTTTCTTCCCGCCTGTTTGGGCGTGCTGGAGATTTTCGCACAAATCAAGAGTGAAATTCTGGCGATACTTGCGGTGTGCGTGTTGACCACGCTGTTCACTGCCGCGGCCACTGCATTCACCGTACACATCGTGTTCCGTTTGCAGCACCGTGAGAGCGAGGAGGCGTTTGACCATGACTGATCTGTTTTCCTCCTCCACCTTCTGGATGGCATTATCCATCGGCTGCTATGCGCTGGGCGTTAAAATCCAGCAGAAAACCGGCTCACCGCTGTGCAATCCGCTGCTGATCTCCGCCATACTGGTGGGGGCGCTGCTGGTCGTGACCGGCACCACCTACCAGACCTATGAGAACGCCGGCCAACTTATCTCCTTTTTTCTGACCCCGGCGACCGTGGCGCTCGCCGTGCCGATTTACCGCAAACTGGATGTTCTAAAAAAGAATCTGGTTCCCATCCTTGCCGGTGCTTTGGTCGGTTCGCTGACATCCATCGTGAGCGTGCTGTTGTTCTGCCGCCTGTTCGGTCTGTCCGACGCGACAACCCGTTCGCTGGTTCCCAAATCGGTCACCACGCCGATTGGCGTTGCACTTTCCGAGATGCTGGGCGGTCTGGCGCCAATTACCGCGATTGCCGTGGTATTCACCGGTATCGTGGGCGCCATCCTGTTACCTACGTTTCTCAAGTGTATCGGTGTGCGCAACCCGGTACAAATGGGCCTGTCCATCGGTACCGCTGCCCATGCGGTCGGCACTTCGCGTGCCATTGAACTGGGCGAAACCGAAGGTGCAATGAGCGGTCTTGCCATTGGTGTGGCCGGGCTGCTGACTGCACTGCTTGTGTCGGTTGGTTCGATATTCTTCGGATAAAACAAACAAAAGCGGTCTGCAACAGCAGACCGCTTTTGTATCGTTGGCAAAAAAGAGGGAACCGAATCCGGTTCCCTCCTGATAGCTTCTATTAGCCGAAGTAGCGCTGCAGCAGGCCCTCGAAAGCCTTGCCGTGACGGGCCTCGTCTGGTGACAGTTTTCCGACTGTGTATCGCAGACACTATCAGGCGTGTCTATACAGAACTTAGATTTTTAGTCGTCCCACACTTTGCCCACGGGTTTCACCTAGTCTGCAAATTGAGTAATCCAGAGTTCATATCCATATCTCAGCGTCTGAATACTGGCCCACAATGGTCACAATTCAATCTCACCTGACTCACAGCGTTCAATGAACTCTGCCAGCGCCCGAACAGATACCTTGCGGCATCCCAGCTTGATTGACTTCAAGTAGCCTTTTTTGATAAGGTCGTACACGGTATTCTTGTTGACACGCAGTCGAGCCGCCGTTTCCGGGATCGTCAGCAACTCACAGTTGGCGGCCAGAATGTCTTGAATTGCCTGTCTTGTTTTTGCATCCATTGTATGCACCTCCTACCGTAAAGTATAGGGGGTGCATGAGCATTTCGCAAAAAATTACAGACCTAATTTTAGTCAGGGCTCTTTCGCTTTCTTCATACTCTGGCAATCTGTCGTTTCAGATACCAGATAATCACACCGGCAAACTCAGCATATCGTCCATTCGTCTTGACCTGAAATTGCTTCAGCATTCGTTCCAACTGCTGCTTCGGCACTTTCTTTCCCGGAAATTTGTCATGCAATTCCCGCTTGATACGGTCCAATGCTGCCTTGCGGTTGTTTTTTAAGTAGGAGGCTGGACAGTTCAAATTCAGTGTACTGTCCAAATCCTTGTTGATGGCAGGATCATCAGAATAAATCGTTCCATCTGTTTTATACTTGATCTTGTCAATTGAGGTTCTATCCAGAGGATCTACCGTCAATGGCGTATTTTTGCGATGCTGGTCACAAGTCAGATTTTCAAACTTTCCTGCCTGCTTTTTATTGCCGGAACATACAGCGAGCATATTGCGGTAATCAATCGTCAAGGCAGGGTCGTAATTCTCACTTTGGGGATGCTGCGGCAGATAGTGTTCAATTTGCACATTCTCCAGCGAGATGCGCCGCATACAATAGGCACACAGGCACCCTTGTTCCTCCAGCAAAGATACTTGAACCGCTTCTTTGGGTTTTCCGGACAAATTGCTATAGTCCGTCAGTCCTTTCCGTTTCTCTTGAATCAGTTCATTTGGCTCTTGCTTTTTCTCTATATACAGCATTGCGATCCACCTACATCCGTTCCAGTTCCAAGCTCACTTGTGCGCTGGTCAGTTCAGGATCGGCAGAGCCGATTTTATCTTCAATCTGCTGCAAGGTCAAAGCAGCATCGTCATAGCGCTGTTCGTCAATGGCATCGTACACCGATTGGAACATCTGCTTGATCTCAGATGGACGCTCACTGGCTCCCATGACGCTGCTCAGGATTGCGTTTGCATCCCTACCAAACACCTCGTTCTGCGGTTCGACTGCTTGCTGATCCGTCAGAATGAGCAGATTTTCTTTCTTCACGGAGTTGATGACCAGCGGCGCATGGGTAGATACGATAAACTGGACTTTCGGGAAAATTGTCCGCAAATCGCCGATAATCCGCTGCTGCCACTGGGGATGCAGATGCAAATCAATCTCATCGATCAACACAATGCCGGTCGTTTCCTTGAGAACATCATCGAGCAGCCACGGGTTCAAGACGGCCATACGATAAGCAATGTCAGCCACCATACTGAGGGTGTTTTTGTAGCCATCACTCAATTCTTTCATCGGATAGCGTTCTCGATCCGAATTACCATCCCGGTACAGGATATCGAGTTCGTGTGTATCCAAGTTGAATTGGACATCTACATCGTTAAATCCTGTGATACCCTGAAAGCACTGGATGATCGCAGACTTGACTGCGGACAGTTCGGGAGCCTGTGTGCCATTGGTGGCACTCTGCAAGGTCATTTTCTCAAACCACTTTCGCATCATCTTTTCGTTAGATGCTGCATCCAAGCAATCCACATAACCCATCTGACGGTTAAACTTCATCAATTCCGAAGATTTCTTTTCCCGCTTTTGAGCCCACAAGCGTCCTGTTCCATAGTAGGAAATCAGGGGCAGTACCGGTTTTTCTCCATTCCGTACTTGATCTTGCAGTGCCGCCGAAATCGCGGTAATTTCCTTTGCATCGACCACCGTGGTCTTGCCTTCTGCGCTTCTCAGCTCACGCTTCCATGCAATAGGCGTTCCGCCAATAACTCCAGAAGCACTGATAGAAACAGGAAATTGGGGTTGCAGTTCAACCACACTGCCCATATCGTAACACTTATTCAGTGCGTCATCCTTAGAAATACCAGGGCTGCTCATTCCATCAAATCCTGCCAAAAATGTGCCGACAGCAATGGAGGCAGCATCCAAAAGCGTAGATTTACCACTTCCATTATTGCCAACGATCACAGTCAGTTCATGGTGGAACGTTGCTTCAAAGCGCTCGAAGCAACGGAAATTTTTGATTTCGATGCTGTTAATCTGCATGGGTGACACCTCCATTCATTGTATAGTTGATTTGATGTGTTTTGCAAAACTCTTCAATAGAGCGAATTGCCATTTGCGATGGCCTGGTTCGTTTGCGCTCCCAACGGTTGACCGAGGCAAAGCTAACGCCTAATTCCTTTGCCAGTTCTTCTTGGCTCAAGGCACATTGTTTGCGAATGCATAAAATCAAATCCGAGTATTCCACTGCTCTGCCCCCTTTATCACATCAGCTGCTATTATTATAGCAGGTGTTATAAATGGGAACAAGTCGAAATCCATCGTATCCAATATAAATTTCAAGTTTTTATACCTTGCGTGACCGTTTTGGTGACATTAGATTTTAATTTATACGGATAGCACTACTCCGACCGCACACCCGGTAGTTCCACCGTCTGCCCCTCAAACTGCTCGACAAAATCCAGCAGAGCCTTACGGCTTACTTTGCGGCTGCCCAGCTTGATAGAGCGCAGATACCCGCAACGGATCAGGTCATAGACCAGATTTTTATTGACGCGCAACAGCTTTGCTGCTTCCGGGACGGTATATAAAATATCGCGGCAAGCCAAGATTTCCATTGCGGTTTCATTGGCTTTCTGCCGCTGTTCTGATAATGACATATTGATCACTCCTATATCCAATATTATGTGGAGCCGCTGTACAAAGGCAGCGGCTCCACTGTTTTGTCCTATTGGCGTATCACCCGTATCCTGTTCCTGATGGACTGCCTGTTGTGACAGGACACCGTTTTCTACGCATTGGCACGCTCGCTCCTGAAACCTCCTCTCCGGAGGTCATGGCCTGCTTCCCCTGCGCTGTATCTGATACGGACGCTCATTTTGTTTTCAAAGTACAGTAAGACTGGTAAACGCTTGCCAGCCTTTCACAAGGGACAACGCGCAGTTATCCCCTGTGAAGGACAGGCAAATCTGCTTAGCTCAATTCAAACCGGTTCTGAATTTCTTTTATCAGCTTGAACTGGAGTTCCTGATACAAGTCCTCATCATAACAGACATAGATTTTCCCGCTGGCATCGTACAGTTCGAACTTGCACAGCTCCAGCATATATCCCTTGTAGTAATTCAAAATGGTTTGAATCGCACTCTCGTCGCCTTTCTTCGCGTTCAAAATGGTATCCACAGAGATACGGCGTATCATGGCGCACCTATGCTTTGCCTTGTTTTTCAAGTAAATCCCTCATTTCCTTTAATGCTTTGGTTCTGGCGGCTTGTATCGTACTCCGCACAACATGGAACCTCTCTCCGATTTGCTGATCTGTCCAATCCAGAAAGTACGCCAGAAGAATGATCTGCCGTTTGCGTCCGGAAAGACTATGTAAGGCTTGTGCCAGCGCGTCATTCTCAATGGCGATAGACCGTTCTAAATCATCGAAGAAATATTTTTCCGCTGGACTGATTGGGTCGATATGGATCGGCTCCAGCGAATGATTGTCCGGCAATTCCGAAAACAAGACCTCGTTTTTTCCACGCCGTTGCTTGGCTCGATACCAGTCTCTTGCAAAATTTCTCAAAACGGTTTTGCAGAAGCTATCAAATTTACCCTCGATACGGCGAATATCTTCCTCTGTCCACGGCATAGTATTCACCCCTTTCCTGCGTTCAGCGCTTGATTGGAAGGGGATACTCTTTTGTCCTGATGCTGACTAATACGAATCCGAAAAGTGAAATGCCAATTTCCCCGGAAAAATCAGAAAAATATTCTAGATCGCACTGCAAGAAACCTTTACAAAACTGTGCAGATCAGATAATTGTATAAAGAAAGAGCCTGCTTCCCATTCGTAGGAAGCAGGCTCTCTGCTCTTGTGTTTTTGCGTCCAGCTTTCAATTGAATTAATTTCTTGCTTTCGCTTTGACGAACCTTACCGAGTTAATGTCCTCCAGATAAAGGTCACGATCTGAGCGCGGGTGCAGTCTGCGTCTGGACTAAAGGTAGCAGAACTGGTGCCGTTGGTGACGCTCTCCTTGACAGCCCACAGTACCGCGTCGGCGTAGTAAGCGTCAGCGGAAACGTCCGTGAAGGGGTTCACACTGCCCGCCGCAGGGGATTTCTCAGAACGCCACAGGAAGGTCATGATATGTGCGCGGGAGCACTTCAGATCCGGGCTGAAGGTGGTACTGCTCGTTCCCACTGTGATACCGTTCTCCATGGCCCACAGCACAGCGTTGTAATAGTAACTGTCAGCGGCCACATCAGTAAAGGGCATTGCCGTCGCGCTCGATGCGGGACTTCCGGCCGCTCTCCACAGGAATGTAACGGCCTGCGCGCGGGTGCAGACACCGTCGGGAGAGAAGTGAGTGGCATCGGTGCCGCCGGTAATGCCCTGTTCCGCTGCCCACAGCACTGCGTCATAGTAATACGCGGACGCGGGGATATCCACAAAGTAATTGAGCATGGTGTTATCTTCCATGAAGGTCGCCTTGACCTCCACCTTGCTTGCAGGCATTGTGAAGCTGTACTTGCCACTGCCCAAATTCTTCAGGTCGAGCTTCTTCCCGCTCGCATCCGTCACGGTCAGGGTTTCCAGCACATAGCCCTTGTCCGGTGTGACCGTGACGGTCACCGTGGTTCCCTTACTTGCGCTCTTGGGACTGACGGAAACGGTACCGTTCTTCGCGCTGGGCGTGGAAATGGTGCTGCTGTTGCCGGAAGAAGAGCTGCCGCTGCTGGAGGACGAGCCGCCGCTGCCGCTGCCGCCGCCGGACTGCGTGTTGTAGCCGATGGCGTAGGTGGAGAACTTCTGGGTATACACATAGATCAGGTGATTTACTGTGTCCAGATAGTAGGTGCCATCTGCCTTGGTGGTGTTTTCGGCAAAGGCTTCAGTCACACCGTCATGGTTACGATAGACCGTAATGTTGCTCTTGCCGGTCATGTCGTAGGGGATGACGATCTCCATCATGTTCGCGGTCGTGGTGATCGCGCTGTCGGTGCCGTCAACAGTCTTTGTAACCTTGATATCAAGGTATTCCAGCGTCTTGCCGGACGCCACGGCTTCGATCTTGGTTTTGTCCGAAGTATTGACCGCTGCGCTGCTCTTGCTCTCGACGGTCATTTCCACCTTGACCGAAATCGCACTGGAATTTGCCGCCTTCACTGCCGCCGATTCCTCGGCCAGACCGCCGGCAACCACATCGGGCGTGTCGGCGCCGCTTACCGTCAACTTGGAGTTCACATTACCGTCGGGCATCGTGATGTTTTTATTGGTTTCGTTTTGGTTGGTGATGATGACCAAAGTGGTCTGCATCACATCACCTTTTTCAGCGACGATGTTATAAACGCCCGGAGCGATGCCGGTGAATCTGTATGTACCGGTACCGTCAGTTGCGGAAGTGGTGGAAGCAACCTGCGTGTCACCCTTCATGAGCTTTACGGTAACGCCGGAAGCGCTGGTTGTGCCGCCGTATTCATAAACCGTGCCGGAAATGCCGTAGGTCTTGGCCGTTTCCGCCCACTTCGCATAGAGCGTGAGGTCGCCAGTCACGGTGTCCGCATCAAAGTTCCAGCCGTTGGTAAATGCTGCGTCCTTATACCAGCCGTGGAAGGTGTAACCATCCTTCGTGGGTGCTTGGGGTTCAGTCAGCTTGCCGCCTTCAGAAACCGTAGCAGAGCCAACTGCGCTGCCGCCGTTTGTGTTGTAGGTGACGGTGTATTTCTTGGCAACGCCGATGACGACATTCGACACGGGTTCCTCATTGTTCCCTGCGGCAATCCACGCCACTCCTTCAGACTCCAGTGTGCGTCCGTCAGCAGGCGTTACAATGCTCAAAGAGGAATCAATCTTGATTTCGACCTTGTTGTTGTGGCCTTCAGCCAAAATTGCACCGCAGCCCTTGGATGTACCGGTGCTGGTAGCAGTGATGGGCGCGTTGATCGCGATATCGCCCTCCGCATAGATACCGGCTTCTTCACCGACCACAGTCAGTTTTCCGTTGCCTATGATCGCAAGATCGCCTTCAACGAAAATCGCAGCGTTTTCCCCGTCCTCCGAACGAGAGCACACGAAGTTTTCGGTACCACCCACTGTCTCTATGGTCGCATTGCCGAACACTCCGATCGCAGCATATGTATTTCCGTCTAGCTGGGTGTCGATCGTCACACCATTCAGCGTCAACGTCCGAGAGGCGGTATCCCAGCTCCAGCCCTCGGCGTCATTTGTCCACAGAGTACCGTTCTGCGTACAGCCGGTTTGCCACTCGTCGGAAGCATCATCGTAGAAATCCAGCGGCGCGGTGCGAACGGTCTTGCCGTTTTTCGTCCACTTGGCGGTATAGGTCGTGCCGGCGACCGCAACGTCAGCGCTCGTCAGTTCGGTCTCGCCGTTGAACCAGCCGGCGAAGGTGTAGCCCTTGTCGTTGGTTGCACCCTTCGTATAGGTGTCAAACGCGCAGTCCACTTTGCCGAGACCGTCGTTGAAGGTGGGAGCTGCTACGCCGATGACGACGTTGGTCGCGAACTTCCCATTTCTGTCGGCAATATAATGAAATCCGTCGTTCTCACGAATCTGACCACCGGAAGGCTCCGTGATGCTCAAAGCAGAATTAATTGTGATGCTGCTTCCAGCGACAGCCGTACCGTTTTGCTTATTGGTGGCGATCATGGTGATCGGCGCGTTGATCGTGATTTCGCCCGCAGATAGTCCGTACTCATATCCGCTAAGACTTAAACTGCCGGAGCCTGTAATCGTAACTGCTCCCTCACCCCAAAGCGCCTCAATCGAACCCGTCGAGACGTTGGACAGCGTATTCTGTGTGTTCGCTGCTGTGGTAAGTGTCGCGCCGTTAGGCAAGCTCACAGCAGAGTCCGCAACTCCGGGTACATCAATGGTGCAGTTTTCGAGGAGCAGCGTACCGCCGTTGTCACCAGGCATCCATGTCCAGCCCTCGGCTGTGTTTACATAAACGCCATTGTCATATTTTGCCCCAAGGGTGTTGCTCTCACTGATCTTCGTCAGGTCGAGGCCAGTGGTGCGGACGGTCTTGCCGTTCTTCGTCCACTTGGCGTAGTAGGTGGTTCCGTTCGTAAATTCGGTCACTGCATCGCCGGAGTAATCTGCGCTAGCATACCAACCAGCAAATACATATTTTCCGCTGCCAACCGCGTATTCATTGTCAACCGTGTAACTACCCGAGGTAATGTTCGCGTTGCCGAAGCCGTCATTAAAGGTCGGCTCGGAAATTTCCGCTGCGTCCTTGAGCGTGATCGTTGTATCAGCCGTCGGTGTTCCCGATACGGTGATTGTGGAATCACTGTTTCTTGTGACGGTGATGCCGTTCAGCGCTCCGTCAGTCAAATTACTGATAGTGCTTACATAGTTCTCAGGGAAATAGTGACCAGTATCAGCGGTATATACGATATCTGTTATTGCAGATGCCGTAACCGTCTGACTCGCATTACCGGAATCCTGTGTTTTTGTCATGTGCTGACCCGCAGTAATCTCGACCTTGCGTGCGCTCGGTTTCGCTACAACAGTACTGTTGGCTGTTGCAATATAAATCGCATCTGATTCGTTTTCTTTTACGCCAATAATATAAGAAGAATCCTGATCGGAAAAGAAGTTATCCACATACTGTGCGGCATTCTTGCCCTTTGCTACAAGTGTACCGGTCTCACTTGGTTGGCTATTCCGTGTATTTAGTGTCCAGCCGATCTCCGCTTCGTTTGTCAACGGCCTCTCTTCACTCAAACGGAGGTACTTACTGCTACTTTTGACATTATTTGTCTTCTGTTTCGCTGTATTGTCTTTGATCACAATGGAACCGCCTACAGTGACTTTGTTGCTATAGAACATTAATCCGCCGCCGGAAGATCCGGAAACAGTATTCTTTTCGATTCTTCCGCCAAGCAGCTTTACGGTCGAACCTGATTCCGCACCTACGCCGCCGCCATTACTGTCACTCCCAGTCCCAACATTCTCACAAATGCTGCCACCATTCATGATAAATGTTGCTCTATCTGAGACGGCAACACCTGTGCCGCAGTTGGATCCACTTGTCTTATTCCCGCAAATGCTTCCGCCATTTAGTGTAAACGATCCGTCCGATAAGACGCACACAGCACCGGCCAAAAACTGGCTGCTTGAGCAATTTCCACCCGTTATGGTGCCCTTGCCTGCCGAGTCATTAATAATCAGTGTTCCCGAAACTTTGATTACATTGCCGCCAGCCTTTGCCGCCAGAGATGTAAGCTTTCTATCGATGGTATGCCCATTTAAGTCCAGAGTAACTGTTTTTCTAGAAGGTACTGTCAATGCGCTGTCAGAATCTCCGGCTGTAATATCGGTGGTCAGTTGAATATCTCCGCCATTCATAAAGGCCGTTTGCAGCTCTGACCAGGTCGAAACCTCCGTCGCGCTTGCCGCGCTTGCCGTGACCGTTGTCCCGGCGAACAGGCTCATTACCATGCACAGCGTCAGCAGCATGGATAAAATTCGTTTGCATTTCATCAGCAAATTACCTCCTCAAATCATGATTTTTCTGATGGTTCCGTGTTACATCTTCTTTTCAAAAAAACATCCTTTCTTTTTCAAAATGATCTGTCCCATTGTTCCGCATCCTCCATCGTTTTTTTCAGCGCATCGGCAGTGACCGGCGTGATGAGATAGCCGTCCACTTCCAACTGCTCAGCTTCTTGCCGGAATGCATCGTTGTGCCAGAGAATGAACACACGCAGTGCAGGATACCTTGACCGCATATTCTCCGCAAGCTCCAGCCCGGTCAGGCGGCCCATCCGTGCGACGGCATACAGCGCGTCAACGGGATGATAGAACGAATACTGATGGGCGTATAGCGGGTCGCAGAAGCACTCAACGGAGGAACCCGGCGGTGTACTCTTTCTGATTTCCGCCGACAGGCGCATCAGCTTTTCGGGGTTCGGGTCTACTGCAATGATCTTCATGTTGGTATCACCTGATTTCTATCCCTCGCTTTCTGATCCGGTCGATCTTATGATACAGGAGCAAGCGTCCACGCAGCGTCCACAAGGGCGAAAAAAAGAACCCGGTCGAAAAACCAGGCTCTTTGAAGCAAATATTGATAGGAAAGGGGTCAATCTTCCAGTGTGGCCAGCGTCATCTCCGCCCACGAATACTGGCTCATATACTCGCCCGCATAGGCGTTGACGCCGGACGGCAGACCGTGCAGAAAGTCATAGTAGTCGCAGTCGAACTTCTCCGTTGCCACGGCAAAGCTGTTGCGGTGTTTCAGGAAGATGGATTCTGCGTCCGCCGCCCGCAGGGTGGCCGAGAGATCGGAAACAAGCTTACGCAGATTGCTTTTCTGTTGCAGGAGGGGGATCGCGTCCTCGAAGAGTGTGGCGCAAAGCTGCTCCGTATTCATGATCGCGCCCTTGCGGTCCACGAGCAGGGCCAGCAGCTCCTTGGTCTGTCGGCGGGTAAAGCGGATCGGAACGCCGTCCACAAAGATCTCGAAATTGCCAAAGCACTGGATGCGGACGCGTTTGCCATGCCCGATGGTTTCCGGCGGTATTCTCAGGTTTTCCATGGCATCCTGTACCTTTTCCACCGTTGCGGGCTTGAGCAAATAGCTGCTGGCGTGGAGGTCGAAGGCGTCGATGGCGTATTCGCTGTATCCGGTCACAAAGACGATGTTGGTCTCGCCGTGCTGGTCTTTTAGGCGTTTGGCCAGTTCCAGCCCGTTCATGTCCCGCAGTTCAATATCAAGGAAGGCGACAGCGCAGGGGGTGTTTTCAGCAAACACCAGCGCGTCCGCGCTGGTGCGGAAGGGGTAGACCTCCGCCTCCGGCAGTGCACGGCGCAGCACAGTTTCCAGTCCCTCCAGCGCATTTCTCTCATCATCGACAGCCAGAATGTTCATGTCAGTTTCTCCTTTGGAAGTTGTATTGTGGCAGAGGTCCCGCGGCCTTTTTCGCTTTGGATCGTCAGTGTCCCCCCGACCATGGCGGCCAGACGGGCGCGCACGTTGTCGATGCCGATGTGGGTACGCCCGTCATATTGCGTCTCCTGCGGGTCATAACCCACGCCGTCATCGGCCACGGTGATGGAAAAGCAGATCGCTTCCTCTCGCGTAGAGATGGTGACGGTGCCGCCGCCCGGTTTCTTGCCCACACCGTACTTCACCGCGTTTTCCACCAACGGCTGCACCGTCAATGCAGGAAGCAGAAAGCTGTCGGCTTCTATATCATAGACGACATTCAGTTCCGACTCGAAGCGCATTTGCTCCAGGGAAAGGTAAATTTTGATGTGCTTGAGTTCCTTGGAAAACGGAACGGGGGCGGTGCGCCTGAGAGAATCCAGATTCCCGCGCAGATAATCCGTAAAATCATTGAGCGCTGTTTGCGCTTTCATCGGATTTTTTTCACACAGTACGCTGATAGAAGTGAGGGCGTTGAACAAAAAGTGTGGCTGGATCTGGCTGAGCATGATGTTGATACGGCTATCAGACAGTTCTGCCGACTGTTTGGCGAGTTTTGTTTCCATGTGTGCAAGCTGTATCTCCTGCTCCATAGCGCTGCGAGTCTGCTGCGTGTGAAGTATCACATACAGCAGCACCAGCGAAAGAGTCGGTGCCAGAAGCAATGGCGTGACCGGCCAATAGGATTCCAGCAGATACCCGATCAGTGGAAATATTCCGTAAGTAGCGAGAATACAGGTATCTCTTCTGCCCAGCACCCGATGATGCCATACCGTGAATAAAACGCAGAAAATTAATAGCAGTGTGCCCAACAGCCAGATGAGCTTATAAAGCGGGCCCTCGATCTGGTTGCCGTCTGCGTCGTACCAGATGTACCAGTCATTGAACAAACAGAATATCCAAAGCAGGATGACCACACCGCATATAGCCGATACAGCGTGGGGAAACACAAAAGAAATAGGCTTTTTTTGAGAGATGAAGTTGGAAAGGAAGTAGGTATAGGCTACGGTCAGGACCACCGCCATGATGTCGGTAATCAATGTGAGCGTTTTTACCAGCGGGATTTTGCCCGATGTCGGCTCGTTCAGCAGGAGACATATCGCCGAATCGCCGATCAGAAGCAATGTCTGAATGGAAAGAACGGCGACAAACAGCCTGTTCGTCTTTGTCCTGTACTGGCGTTCTTCCCAGCAGCCCAGCAATAAGATCGCCATAATAGATGCCGCAAACAATTCCACTCCGGCACTGAGAAAATATAAATTGTCAACGCTTGGCATAGGTTCCACACTCTTTTCATACAGCCGAACAGATTACGCAGGAATATATTCCTGCGTAATGGGGGTACCCCCATTACGATAACCCTCTGTTTTATTTCAAATTAATAATATCAGTTTTCGTGCAAGTTAGACATGCCTTTTTCCTGCTTAATCAACAAAGTGAGCGTACTACTGCAATATGATTGTAGCAGATAAGCGCCTTTCTCTCAAGCAACAATTTGGGGTACGCAGCATACTGTCGATCTTATTGATGCCAATGATGCTGTACTCTGCCGTTCTTCTTGCGGTCAGCGCCATTTCCAGATGAACGGGAACGGTACCATCCCTGCTTTTAAGGGGCTGTTGCACAAGCCCCAACAAAAAGGCCAGAGTTATTTAGCCAACAGGCTTTACAACTCTGGTCTTTTGCTTTAACGTTAACAGTGCAAAATGAAACGGATAAAGCAAGAACAGCATAATCTTACATGAAACTTGGAATAGCCCAAAAATATTCCACATGACTTCTGAAACGAAGACGGATATGGTGCCGTCTAATAAGATGAAGCCGCTTCAAGTACCGGGGGAAACACTATGGAACAAATCGAAACAAAGAAAGCTCAACTTTCAGCCACCATGGGAGACCAGCAGATTATTCAGTTGTTCTTTCAGCGGTGCGAGGAAGCCATTACCCAGACCCAGAAGAAATATGGTGCGCTGTGCCGCAGTGTGGCCCAGCGGCTCCTGACTGACCCCAGGGACACGGAAGAGTGTGTCAGTGACACCTACCTTCGTGTCTGGAATGCCATCCCGCCGGAACGCCCCCGCTCTTTGCGGGCCTATCTGGCCCGCATCACCCGGAATCTGGCATTGGACCGTTATAACTACAATACTGCTGCCCAACGCAGTACAGCCCTCACCGACGCTTTTGAGGAATTGGAACCTTGGATTGCTACCGGGCAGGGTGATCCGGACACAGAACTGGATGCATCAGAGCTGCGTCGGGTGCTGAACGGCTTCCTGCGCCGTCAGGGCGCTGAGGCCCGCGTGTTCTTTTTGCGCCGCTACTGGTACGGAGAGAGCATCCGGGAGATCGCGGAAGAATGCCATGCCAGCGAAGGAAAGGTTAAAACATCGCTGTTCCGCACAAGGGAACGTCTGCGCGCGGAACTGGAACAGGAAAGGATTACACTATGAACGAAACTCGTTTTCAGAAATGGATGAACGCCGTGGATGATGACCTGCTGGAGGAAGCGCAGCAGCCTATGAAAAAGAAGCGTTCCTGGCTATACAGCGCCGGGGCGATTGCCGCCTGTCTTGCTGTGGCTGTAACTGCCGTCACCATGACCCACCGAGGCACTGACCAGCCCACCATGATCACAAACCCCATGCACGAATCCAGCGCAGCTGAGTTTCAGCGGCTGGGATACTCCATCCCCCTGCCGGAAAGTGCCTCTGGCACCTCTTACTACCTGATCGACACAGGGGCAAGCGACAAGCAAATGGCCGAAGTCAATTTTGAGCAGGGCGGACAGTCGTACTACTGTCGTGCCTTAAAGGCAGAGCAGCCCCAGGACATCTCCGGTATTTATGCTGACTGGACGGAGAGCCTGGACTGGAGCGGCGAAGATGTCTCCGTGCAGCTGCGCAAGTCCGAGGATGCGGCCTGGGTGGGCTGGTATGCTCCGGAGGCCGAGGTGCAGTGGTGTGTTGCCGGCGGCAGCGATGCCCAGGTGCTGCTGGACACCGCCCAAACCATTGTGGAGAAGCTGGGGTACGTTATGCCGCTGTATCCAATGGACAGTGCGGAGGACGCCTTTGCCGACGGCGGATACTCTGCGGACTTCACGGCAGCGGACCTTGTCAAAACCGGGGATGGGTATTCCCTGACCGCGGAGATCTATGACTATGACCGCTATGAACTGGAAGATATTCAGGGTTTGAAAGAAGGCGACCAGATCCAGGTCTGTCGGAAGCCGGTGACCGTTGAGAGCATCCGGCGGGATAACGGTACCGTCATCATCAACGGCGGCATCGAAAGCGGCGGCGTAGAGCTGATTGAGGATGACGGCCTGTATCGTACCAACGCAATGGATGACCATCCGATCTACTATGATCTGGGAACGATCACCCTGCCCCTATCTACCGACTGCACCTTTGAAGATCACGCCGACCTGGAACATGAACCTGATGGCCTGGTTTATGAGTACGAGGACGTCCCTGCGGCTATTCAGGCCAGCGAAACGCCCTTCAACTGCTACAACACGGTCATCACTGTCCGGCAGGAGCAGGTGGTGCAGATCATCCGCTATTGGATTCCCTGATGGATCGACATATAGAATCGAGGTAACATGATATGATTCAGAAAGAAAAACACAACGCAAAAAAGATACTTGCCCTGATCCTGTCTCTCGCCTGCGTGATAGGGATGCTGGCCGGGTGCGGCCGACAGAACACCAGTGAAGGAAAAGCTGACGGAAGCTCCTTGGAAGAACAAACATCCGACACCTGGTATGAAATTGATCAGGAAGCAGGCATTCTGACCGTCCGCCTTCCCGCCGAAAAGGAAGGATTCATTTGGAACTTTACCATCGACGACACCACCCTATTGGAACTGCTCACGCAGGAGGACAATGACGGCACCTTTGTTGCCAGCTTCCGGGCGCTGGGAGACGGCGAGACAGTTGTGTCTTTCACCTATGCCAGGGATGATACGCTGGAGGAAATCCGGGCGCTGAATGTTACCTGCAAGGATGGAAAAGTAGCCGACGTCTCCAACGCTTCCGTTATGCCCATTAGTGGGCAGGATGATCCGGAGATCACAGACCTTCGAAACAGCAACAGCATCCCCACGATTATGAAGGAACACAGTGCGGTGACCTGCGTTTCCGAGAACTGGGACGGAGAAAACAACTGGCAGAATAAGACTGTCTGTCAATTCGTCAGTTCCGATGGCCGTCTGTGGTATGACTACGAACAGTACGATGATGCTGACCAGGTCGTATACTGCGAGGCGGGATACATCAACGATGACGTTCCCGGTGCCCTGTATACCTGCGAAAAAGACGGTCTGAAAACGATGACGCTGTGCCCGGCGTCTGAGTATGAAGCCATGGTGTCTGACCGCTGGCTGGCGCGTCAGCTGTATGACTATGAGACCGTGGCGGACAAGGCTGACAGCACGGAGTATGGAACCACCACACTGACCGCCGCCAGGCAGAATGGTCTGACAGGGATCAACAGCGAGGTCATTTACTTTATCGACGATGCGACCGGCCTCATCACCGGCATGGAGGTGACAGAGCATAGTGCAGAGGACGGCAGCGTAGTCTCCGTGACCCGCAGCAATATTCTCTACGATGAACCCCGGCTCATGGAGGAGCAGGCGGCTATGAATATTCTGTCCCCGGAGGACGCCTGCTATCTGAACGTGATCATCAATCCCGGAAAAGAGAATTCCGAGGAACAGGCTTTCCAGGTGGATAAGTCCACGGAGGTGGAATTTGACGCCATGGAGGGCTATCAGCTGTACTACGATTATGATTGTACCCAGTCCATGGATTGGATTGATGTGGGGCAAAACAAGCTGACTGTCTATGTCACGATAGATCCTGCGAAATAAGCATTTAAGAGATTCTTCTGTGATCGAACGCAAACAGTTTTTTCAAATCTAACACCGTAAATGACATAGAAGAATAACCATGAATCAAATACACACGAGCAGTGGGACAGATGAACAATTCTTGTCACTTCGGATATTAAGCCCGCATCGGTGCAGATGACGATAAGTAACATAAAAAGTCGGTCTGATTCGAATCCTTTCATAACCGTTTACGAAAAGCAATCCGGTCTGCCGATACTCGTAAACCCCTGCAAACCGGTCAGCACCACATTGTTCTGTGAACTGGCGCAGTGGATGATGAGCGGGCTGCCGCTCTCGTCTTTGCCAACGAAAATGCCCACATGGGAGTCACCCGGATAGAACACCAGATCACCCGGCAGGGCTTCGCTCCATGAGATCGGTTTGCAATAACCATGCTGACTGGCCGCACCGCCGCCATGACCGATGACATACCCGAGCGAATTGTGGAATACCCAGTCCACAAAACCGGAGCAGTCCAACCCGTAAGGACGGACTGTCCCCGTGCTGCGGCTTCCCGGCGCGGTCACGCGGGTGGGTGTTCCCCAGCGGGAGTCCCAGCCGATGGCGCTGCTTTTGCCACCCCAGAAATAGTTCACCTTGCCGAGCAGGGAGTAGGCTTTCTCCACCACCGCTTTCCGCTGTGCTGAAACATCTTTCGGCATAGCAGCAAGCATGGCGCGGATCTGTGCCTCGTCCAGACTGACCTCGCCGCCGTAGGTGCCGACCAACTCGGCAAGCATCTGTGCGTACTCCGGCTTCAGCACCTCGGTCAGTGCTTCGCGCTGGCTCTTGCTGAAATGATAGATGTCGGGCATTTCGGTTGCTTTTTTGCTTGTGATCGTGATATGGAGGATGGTTTCGGTGTCGTCCTCATGCTCAATGGTCTGCACATACCAGCTCACCTCGTTCATGTCCCAGAACACCTGCCGGATGAGGTCGATGCGCTCCTCGTCTATCGTCACAACATCTGTAGCATCGGCATCCGCACCGGCAGTTTTCACCGCAAATACCGCGATGATGTCCGTCCAGTTGTGGATGGTAAGGTCACTGCCGCCGTCCGGCTCCCGGTGAATTACTACGCTGTCGGTGGGGTTCTCGACCTGTATCCGGCTGATTTCGGCGGCGAACTCGCTGTTGATGCGCGCCACCGCCTGCGGCACAGACTGGGCATCGCTGTCATTGCCCGACCAGAACACACCGAAGGGTGTCCCGATGACCGCCGCCGCACCGCCGATGACCAAAATCAACGCAATGAGCGCGCCGGCACCGCCCAGAAGTCCCACCGCCGCCCGTGCCACTGCTTGTCCGGCACGAATGACTGCATTTTTAAGCCATACAAAGCCTTTTGCGGTGCGTTTTGCCGTCTGTGCGGTCTTTTGTGCGGTTTCCTGCACGAACTGCTGCTGCATTTTCTCTTTTGTTTTCGCTGCGACCTGCGCCTGCGCTTTCGCCGCCGCCTGCTGACGCATGGACTGCGTTTGCCGCCCTGTGAACATCAGTTCACGGGGCGGCTTTTCTGCTTTTTGGGGCGGTGTCGATGCGGTTTTCCTGCGCCGGTGCGTATGCATACTCGGCGTATCGACAGGGACAGAGGAGGGCGTATCCGTAAAGCGATGCTCCTGCAACGCAAAATCGTCCTGCACTCGAAAGGCCTCCTGCTTTGCTTCCCGCACCACCGTTTCCCGGCGGCGTTCAGTCTGCTTTTTCGCCTGCTCCTGCCGGAATTGCTGCTTGGCGCGCATGACTTGCGGCGGATCGCTCTGACGCAGAGGAGCCGCATTTTCCACCCTCTCTTTCGGCTTGGTGGAAATAACGGCGCGGTCAAACTGCTTCTGCGCCAGCGCCTTGCCGGAGCGGAACGCTGTCCGTGCGCTGATCTCTGCCGCTCTTTGTGCGGTAGTCTCAAACCGGCTTGCCGGTTCCGAGAACACAGACTGCGCTTCTTCCTGCTGCTCTGTGTTTTTGGCCGTGAGCTGACGACGGGCTGCGTTCTCTCGCAGCACCTTCGCCGCCTGCTTGGGGAGAAACGCTGTGGTCTGCCGGGTCTGGATGTCCCGGCCTTTGGGGCGTGTTCTTATCTCTTTCACAGCGACTCACCCGGCTTTGTCGTCATCAGACGGTACAACGCAGTACCCCGCGGGAACTGGTTGATGAACGGCACCAGTGCGCCGCCAACCTTGATTAGCCCATGTCCCGACTCAGCGTTATTGATGTAGCCGAGCTGTTCTTCCGAAATGCGGAGCATCCGCACCAGCTCCTCCTGATCGGTGGGAGCCTGTGACAGCATCAGCAGAAACTCCGAGTTCGCCAGCATATTTTTCGCTGTGGGAGAGCGCAGGCAGTCCGTGACATTCTGCGTGATGCCGGTCGCGGCGGCATTTTTCTTACGAAAACGCTTCCAGCTCTCCTCCAGAAAGCCGGTGCTGTACTCGTTGGCGAAGAACAGGTAAATTTCGTCGATGTAGATCCATGTGCGCCGTCCGCGCCGGTGGTTCTCAATGACGCGGTTCAAAATCGCGTCCAGCATGACAAGCATTCCCACGGTCTTGAGCTGACTGCCTAAATCGAAGATGTCGAACAGCATGATGCGGCTGCTCATATCTACATTGGTTTGGTAGGCGAACACATCCAGCGTACCGTCTACAAACAGTTCCAGCGCCAGCGCGATGGACTGGGCCTGCGGCTCCGGCTGGCGCAGCAGTTCCGCGCGGAACTCTTTCAGTGTGGGAGAGGGCGTACCGTCCTGCGTGTAGTTCTGATAGACGCTTTTCACGCACCGCGCGATGATAGAACGCTCTTTCGCGTCAATCAGGGAAGGTTTCATGAGCTGTTCGCACAGTGACATGACGAACTGGCTTTTCAGCAGCAGAGGGCCGTTTACGGTGTCGTCCTCCTCGCCGTAACCGCTGGTCATGTCCATCGCATTGATGTGGTTGTGACTGCCTGCCGCAATTTGAACCACCTCGCCGCCTAGGGCGCGGACAAGCGGTGCATATTCGCGCTCCGGGTCTACGATGATGATGTCATCATCGGTGGATAGGGCGATAGAGGTTATTTCCTCTTTTGCGGCAAAAGATTTACCCGAACCGGACACGCCGAGGATAAAGCCGTTGCTGTTGAGAAGCTGCCTGCGGTCGCAGACGATAAGGTTGCGACTAGTGGCGTTCACGCCGTAATAAATGCCGCCGCGATGGCGTATCTCCTGTGAAGAAAACGGCACCAGTCCGGCGGCGCTCTCAGTGGTCAGCGTCCGCAGGGTGTCGATGCGGCGCAGACCGTAGGGCAGGACGGTGTTCAGCGCGTCCTCCTGCTGGTAGGTCAGCACGTTCATTTCGCAGTTTTTGCCGCCTGCGATACTGCGGATGGTATCCGTGTCCGCGTCAAGCTGTTCTTTGGTGTCCGCCACATGAACGAGCGTCAGCACACACAGCGTCATGCGCTGGTCGCGCATGGTAAGGTCGTCCAGCATGGAGCGCATGGTATCGCGGGCATCGGTGAGCTGCATGGGCGGAATGGCAGAAAAGTTGTTGTTCTGGTTCTGTTTGTTCTGCCAGCGGGTGATGTCGGTTTCCACTGCAAGTGCCTGATTTTGAATTTCTTTCAGTGCCTTATCCGTAGGAACAGGCTGGATGTCGATGGAGAGGATGAGGTTGCGGTTCAGCTCGGTCAGTTCCTTGATGAAGCTGTCCTCAAGATAGGCCGGATAGTCCTTGAGGAACAACACCCGGCCCACTTTGTTGTCGGAAAGCTCGAAGTAGTTAGAATGGAACTGGATGCTGTCCGGGCAGATAGAGTCCTTGAACGAGTGGCCGCGCTTTGCTACGGTATCGAAGTCGAAGCGGAATCGGTCTTCCTCGCCGATACGGAAGAAGTCGTGCAGGACACGCAGACGGTCACTGTTGTCCTGCTCGAAAAGCTGAGAACCCAGTTTTTTCATGTTGTTTGCAAGGTCGCTGCCCACACGGGCGAAAAAGCTGCGCGCTTCCTCAATCGTGCGGCGCTCCACCGAAACCGTGATGTAGCGATCCTGCACGATGCCGTTGCCCTCAGCGGCCTTGTCCAGCAGCATACGGTTGTACTCGCGGCGGTAGTCGTCGCGCCCGTCCTGTTTGGAGGGCATGAGCATTTCCTTTTGGAATTCCAACGGGTTCAGGTGCTTGTTGACGATGGAGATCTTCGTGATAGCGTCGGTGGGCAGGCCCTTTTCCAGCGCACAGTATTTGATGAGCGTGTCTTTCTTATCTTCCTCGTCCGATACAGCGTAGTTGATGTCGGTGAACCGCCAGCAACGGCTGAATTTGCTGTCCACCTCCCAGATACCGTCCCGATAGATGCGGCGAATAGGAATAGACTGCTGGGCAGTTTTCGGCAGACGAACGGAGGCGCGTTCCTTTTTCGGCTTCAAGGGTGCTTTCTTCACTTGCGTTTCCTTCCTTTCTTTGTCGGCGTGTGCAGCAGCTTGTCATACAGGTTTTCGCTTTTGTAGAGCCGCCGTCCGGCACACAGGATATGTGTCTTGAACATCGCCCAAAGCAGGCGCTCAAAGGTCAGACCGTTATATTTGAAGAAGCCTGCGGAGGCCAGCGGTGCCGCACAGAGCATACAGAGCCAGCTTGCCGTTTCTTTTCCGACCGTACCTTTGAGTAAAAAATAAGCTCCCACGGCAACTGCAACAGCGCCGAGGGAGCAGCCGAACTGCCGTACGGACAGTCCGAAGAAGATGGATTCGTGATAGTTTCGCACCTCACGATTGATGCGTATTTCCATGTGTAACCTCCAAGCAAAAGAGGGATGCACAATGCACCCCCCTCCGGTTTATTTGATGTAGTTTTCTCTGATTCGATGGTAAAAGGTCACGCCCCAGCTCAGTGCCGTTATACCTAAGATGGTATACAGGATACCGTCTGCCAATGCGGTATGATGCGCGGCCCAGTCCAGCCACACCGTATTGCCTAGCACCACATAGATAAGCGCCGGCCCCAATCTCAGTCTGACGAGCAGGCGAAGCCATACGGGAAGCAACAGGATGAGCAAAAGCGGGAAAATAATTTGATGGAACATAGTCAGCACCTCCTATGAATTCAGCATAGCGCAGTTTGGAAGTTTCCGCAAAAAATGTTGGTCTGTGAAATCTTCATTATCAGTTTAGCGCCATATCTGTCCCATAATCTGTACTTTTACAGTGCCATCATTTCCTTCACAATGCGGTCTGCGCCCTTGACCAATCCCACCAGCACCAACATATTGAAGATTGTTTCCGCGAGATAGCTCCATACCATCGTCACCGCTGAAGCATTCGGGTCGGCAATGCCAGGTGAACCGCCGCTGACAAATGCGGAGAATATCATGCAGGCAAGCACGATGACCGCGCCCTCCATGCACACGCCAAGATAGCTTTTGATGAAGGTACGCCCGGTGTTTGAAGTCATATCTCCCGCAAAGGTGGACAGTGGGATAGGCGCAAGCGCCGTATACATATAGAGCCGGAAGAATCGGCTGTACACGGTCAGTATCATCACAAAGGACAGCACCGTGATGAACACACTGCCCAGTATCGTTACCAGCCACAGCGGTATACTCGCCAGGAACCCCACTTCATCAATGGCGGTTTTGATTTCCTCCGGGAGCGCCACTGATGCGCCAGTGAGATTGCCGAGATTGCCCGCTACCGAACTGACGATACCGCCGCAGATGGTAAACAGCGTAGTCATGATGTCCATGCCATAGGTCACGGCGGTTTTTGCTGCGACAAAGCGTATAAAGTATCGGAGCGCCTGTTCGGGTCTACGGAAGTCCTGAAAATTTGCCGTGCTGCGGAAAATACTGACGGCGAAAAACAGAATGAGCAGCCCGTAGCCGATAGCCTGTAATGCGGTGTTGATATTCTGGCACAGCTCCCATATTGCACCGCCTTTGAAATGCTGCGGTGTTTCGCTTACCAGTGACCATATCTCGGTCAGCTTGGAGTTCCATGTGGCAAATGCACCCTCCAGATTTTCTACGATCCAGTTGTCGTCCAAGTTATCACCTCCCAGAAAAGGTCAGCCGCCTGTTTCACTGGAAGCAGGCGGCTGAAAGCTGTTTGTGTGTTTTACTTCAAGATCAGATCCAGAATTTCCTTTGCAAACGCGATGACCAGACCGCCGAAAAAGGTCAGGAAGCCGGTGCTGCGCTGCGATGGGTCATGGGACTGCAAGCTCAGGCCAATCTGCACCACGCCCCAGCCAAGCAAGATCACGCCGATGGCTTTGATGGCGGAAAAGACGAAGGTGGACAGGTTGTTGATGGCAGTCAGCGGGTCATCACCGGCGGCGAAAGCGGGCGTACAGATGGCGCAGGCGAGAACACAGGTCAGTGCAGCGGTGAAATAGCGGCGCTTTGCCTTGCGCGTCCTCTCGTCCGAGGTCAGAATGGGTTTCTTCTTCATATTGTGTTTCCTCCAGTATTTCGAGATTTTTGATGTCGATTTCATGGGACAGGTCGTTTCGCTCATAGCAGGGAATGTCAAACCGCTTTTCATACGGCGGCTGTCCGCCGTCCGCAGAAAAACGATAGTTTGGATGTTTTTGGATAGGATACTTGTCATCCATCACCGGGCGTTCGCCGCGAATGAAGACGAGCGCCTTGCGGTTATCCAGCATCCGAACCTCATCCGGCATGAGCAGTTCACGCCCTGCGTTCTGATAATTGGTGCTACTGGAGCCGCTGCGTCCCTTCGTCACGCCGCGCGTGCGGGTGTCGATGGTGGCCTTGCCCAGCAGCTTAGAAATGTATTCATGGGTGCTGGCCTCGTTGCCGCCCAGATAGAGCAGTGTGTCGCAGTTGCCGGTCACATTCTCCCAGCTGTCCTTGAACAGCTTCTTGAGCTGCGCCATATTCTGAATGACGATGTTGATGGAGATTTCACGGCTGCGGCAGGTCGCCAGCACGCGCTCGAAATCCTCCGGCAAAGCGACATTGGCGAACTCGTCCATCAGCACGCGCACCGGAACAGGCAGTCTACCGCCGTATTTATTGTCTGCGGCATGGTACAGTTCGCGGAACGCCTGCGAGTACATCAGACCCACAAGATAGTTGAAAGTGGTATCCTCATCGGGAATAACGGCGAAAATGACGCGCTTGCGGTCGCCCAGTGTGCCGAGCGACAGGTCATCGCGGCTGGTCAGGTGCGCCATTTCTTCCGTGTTGAACGCCGCCAGTCGGGTGGATGCAGATACCAGAATGGATTTTGCGGTTTTCGGCCCGGCCTGTTTGAACACCTTCCAGTTTTTCACCGCGATATGATCTTCGTCCACACGCTCCAGGTCGTCAAAGAGTAGATCTACCGGACTGCGGTAGCTTTCATCCTCCTCACGCGCTTCGGCGTTGATGACCATGTACATCAGGGTTCCGAAGTTGCGCTCGCTCTCCGGCGCTTCGTGGAACAGGTAGAGAATAAGCGCGGACAGGAAAGCGGTTTCGGCCTTGTCCCAGAAGGGGTCCGAAGTCTGCGACTTCTGCGGCGTGGTGTTTTGAATGAGGGTGTTGATGAGTCGAAATGCGTCCACATCGGTGTGCAGATAAGCAAAGGGGTTATAGCAGTCCGAGTGCGCCATGTCGATAAGGTTGAAGATCATCACTTCATAACCCATCTTTTCCAGCAAGCCGCCGACCGCACGGTAGGTTTCGCCCTTTGGGTCGCATACAATGTAGGAACACTCCGCCTGCATGAGATTAGGCTTGATGAAAAAGCGTGTCTTGCCTGCGCCGGAGCCGCCAATCACCAGAATGTTTGCGTTCACTTGATGCTGCGGCGGCAGTGCCCGGACATTCATGCTGATACGGATATGCTTGGAAATGAGCAGATAGCGGTCGTTCTTCTTGGTTCGGAAGTGGGCGCATACCTCTTGCGGACGCCCCCAGTAGGCAGAGCCGTGTTCCTCACCCGGTCGGCGGTTGCCCTTTTCGGAGTAGTACCACACCACGGCAAAGCCATAGAACGCCAGCGCAATCAGCACAAATTTCTTTGTGTACGGCGTAATGTGGATGGAAAACGGGGTTTCCAATGCAGCGGAAAAGGCGTTCAGCCATTCAAACAGCCCAAGACCTTCACCACAGCACCCACCGCCCAGCAGTGCCAGCCAGACCACGAAAACGGCAAGCGCCGCCCAAAGCAGGACGGCGCTTCCGTTGGAATCGCGCTTCACGGCTTAGTAGCCGGTCTTAGGCAGAGTAGTAACACCCGGCTTGTAGACCGTTGTTACCCAGCGGTCAGTCGCCATGATCCACTGTCCGCCGTGCAGGCCGCCTACATCGGTGCGATTTGCAAACTGGTAACCGTTGTTCAGCCAGCTATTTGTCCAGCAGAGAATATAGGGTGCATCCACCTGTGCAAAGCCAGCCTTGACCGTGCCGAAAACAAACATGAAGTCGGTCATATACTCGTTGGAGGCCAGTCCCAGTGCCGCAGGCGAAGCGTCCAGCGAATAGTTCTTCATAGTGGATAGGTTGTCCGCCAGCGTGCGGTAGTCATGCAGATTGGTCTTGTAGACCACCTTATAACTGAGTTTCTGGTTCCATGTGCCGGTAATGATCTTGGTCAGGCGTACCGCCGAAGTCGGCAGTGTGTCGCGCCAGTAGAAGCTGTTCAGCGGTACGGTGGAGTTGTTGGCGATGTTCTTGAAGTCGTAGCGGATAGTCTGGGACGGCGTAACCTGCTTGTAGCCGCGCTTGGTCACGGAAACATTGGTGTAAACGCTCTGGTTCAGCACTTCCACGCGCACGATCTGGCCGGAGAATTCGATCTCCACCTCGATAGGCTGTGTGGTGGCGCTGTAGAATACCGGTGCTTTGGTTTCGCGGATGGTGTAGCGACCCAAAGGCAGGGTATCCGATTTCGCAACACCATTCTTATCAGTAACAACGGTATTTACCAAATCACCGGCACGATTATAAATTTCAAAGGTCGCACCGGGCAAAAGAGTTCCGGCCACAAGCGCATTGAATGGGTTATCGTCTGCGGATTTCTTGGTGATTTGGATTTGTCCCATCGTGGGCGTGTTCTTCCATGTGATCGTAGAAGTGCCGCCGTATTCCACATAGAAGGTTTTGACTGTGGTATCCAGCACATAACCGTCCGCCGCCTGGATTTCCCGCACCAGGTACTTTCCGTCCGTCAGCGTCTTGTCGATATAGACATAGCCGTTCTGGTCGGAGGTGTACTGGCCGATGGGATTTCCCTTGCTGTCCGAAACGAGGAAAGTCACGCCGTAAATGCCCTTGCCGGTCACACTATCGATCTTGTGGATGAGCATGGAGCTGGCCTGCGTGTTCTCGATGGTCAGCGAGGTCGTTTTACCAGCTTTCACCTCAAAATTGTGGGGCGTACTGTCCAGCAGATAGCCCTTTGCAGCTTTGATCTCGGTGGCGGTGTACCAGCCGTCCGCAAGCTGCGGGAGCGTGATAACGCCGTTGCTGTCGGTGGTGTAGGTGCCGATGCGCTCGCCGTTCATCTTAGCGATCTCAAACTGCACACCCTTGATGCGCTCACCGCTGTCCGCGTCCACCTTGATGATCTGACCGCCGCCGATGGGCGTGTTGGTAAAGGTCAGCGTCTGCGTGTCGTTGCGGTCGACCTTAACGGTCTGCGAGGTGCTGTCCAGCACATAGCCGTCCGGCGCTTTGATCTCCGTTACCACATAAGTATCCGGTTTGAGGTCCACCAGCTTGATCTGGCCGTTGCTGTCCGTGGTGTAAATGCCATTAGAAGTGACCGTGCCGCCGTAGTTTCCGACAAACGAACCATCTGAGGTCGTGATTTTGAACTGTGCGCCGGGAAGCGGCTGCTTGGTCACGCTGTCGATCTTGTCGATGATAAGATCGCCGTGTTTGCCGTTGGAAAACTCCACCGTCACCACATCCTGCTCCTTACCGGAGAGATAGACGGTCTGCGGCGTGTCGTCGATCTCATAGCCTGTGGGGGCTTTCGTTTCCTCAACGACATAGGTTCCAGCCTTCAGCCCGGTAATGACGATGGTGCCGTTGGCCGAGGTGGTGTATTCTCCGATGACCGTGCCGCCGGTGCCGGAGGTTCCGCCCAGATAGCGCACACGGAACTTTGCGCCTTGCAGCATGGCTCCGCTGTCCGCGTCCACCTTTTTGATGATGAGCGCCGAAAGCGGCGTGTTCTCAAAGGTCAGCACTTTGCCGGTGCCTGCCTGAATGAAACAGTCCTGCGTGGCCGGGTCTTTGATGGCGTAGCCCGCAGCCGGTTCCACTTCGGTCGCACGATACCAGCCGTCGCGCAGCTTGCTGAGTTTGATCTGACCGTTTTCATCGGTGAAATAGGTGCCGAGGTCGTTCAGTTCTCCGGTGAAGCTGTTGTTGCTGGCATAGGTGATGTGGAACTTTGCGCCCTTGATGGGGTCTTTCGTAATGCTGTCCACCTTGTCGATGGTCAGGGTAGGTTTGGGATAATTGCGGAAACGCACCGTACCCGTTTTATTGGGAACGAGGGTGATGGTCTGCGCCTCGCTGTCCAGCAGATAACCGTCCGGCACACTGGTTTCACGCACCACATACACACCGGGGTCAAGGGCGGTGAGCAGAGCCTCGCCGTTGGCATCGGTCTTGACGGTGGTGAGCGTGCTGCTGTCTGCTTTGTTGACGGTGAAGGTCACACTGGCCAGCGGTGCGCCCGTCACGGCGTCAGTCTTTACGATTTTGAGATTGGGCTTCTTCTCATTGTTCACCACCAGCGTGCTGTCCTTGCCGGGAAACAGCTCTGCATGGTATTCCGTGTCATTCAGCACATAGCCGCTGGGCGCTGCGATCTCCTTGACCGAGTACACGCCCGGTTCCAAATCAGAGATGGAGATGCGCCCGTTGGTGTCGGTCACGCGGTCGAGGTAGTGGCTGCCGTCCTCGATCTTTGCGATACGGAAAGTTGCACCAGCAAGATAGCTGTCGTTCTCCGCGTCGTATTTCACCACGGACAGGACCGGCTTTTCCGTATTGGTGAACACGAAACGAGCATTTTCTCCGGCATTGATCTGGATAACGCGCTTGTCATCATCCATCAGATAACCATTCGGCGCGGTAATTTCCTCCACGGTATATGCGCCCGGCTCCAACGCGGTCAGGTCGATCTCGCCGTTCTTGTCGGTCACATATTCCTTGGAGAAAGTGCCGCCTACCAGAGAAATGCGGAACTTGACATTGGTCAGCGGCTCCATCGTGCGGCTGTCCACCTTGATGATGTGGATACCGGGCTTGACAGTGTTGAAGAAAGTCAGTGTTTTGATACCGCCGCCTGCGGTGAGTTCGATCTGCTGCGGCGTGCTGTCCAGCACATAACCTGCACTGGTGGAAACCTCCTTTACCAGATAGGTTCCCGGCTGGAGGTCGGTCAGGCGGATCTGTCCCATCTCGTCCGTGGAGAACGAGCCGATGAGAACAGTATCGCGGGTAACTTCAAAGGTCACATCGGGCAGGACTTCATGGGTCTGCTCATCGTACTTGGTGATGATAAGACCCGGTTTGGCCTGATTTTTCAGCACAAAGCTGGTTTCCGTGCCGGAAGTCACATTCACGGTGTAGGTCTGGTCGTCCTTGACATAGCCGCCGGGGGCAGACACCTCGCGCACCTGATATGCACCGGGTTTTAGCTTGTCGAAGTACACGCTGCCGCCGAGGTCGGTGGTGCCGGTCTGGGTGACACCGCTTTCGATGTGCTTGATCTCCACAGTCGCACCGGCGAGAGAAGCGCCGCTGTCCGCGTCGATCTTGTCCACGCGCAGATTGCCGTAGGGTGCGTTTTCAAAGGTGACAGTCGCGGTATTGCCGTAGTCCACGGAAACGGTCTTGGTAGTTTCCGTGCCCAGCAGGTGCCACTTGGGCGCTGCTTTCTCTGTAATGACATACTGGCCGGAGAGGGTCAGCGGAATAATGATCTTGCCGCTGGTATCCGTGACAAAGCTGCCGAGGACCGTCCCATCCGGTGCCTTTACCTCGAAAGTTGCGCCAGAAAGGGGCGTATTCGTTCCGGTTTCTACCTTTTTAATGATAAGGGTAGTTTCTGTGGACGTTTCCGGTTCGTCCGGGGTATCAGACGGCGTAGAAGAATAGCGGCTGAAAGTGGACTGCCGAATTTCAGTGGTAGGGTCGGTGTCGCACATATACCGCTGCAAGGTGCCGTATTTGCTGGTTTCCGCGCACAGCGCGTAGTAGATGGCATACTTGTAGACATTGGCGTGCAGCGACATCTGCACCGCGCCGGTCTGGTCATTTACGCTGTCCTTGGGATACAGCACCTTGAACTGACCGGCATAGCTGGCCCCGTTGGGCGAGGTTCTGATTTTGGTGATGTCGTTGTTATTCATGTCTACGATACGGGTGCCCTCCGGCACTTCATCCGGCATGGTGAATCCGATGTCGATGTCATAGTCGCAAACCCATGTTTCCGAATCCGCCGTGAACACCTGCTGCAAGTATTCCTTGCCGTCTATGGTGACGGGATAGGCCGAATCTTTATCGGCTGTCACTGTGATGGTAGGCTGCGGCACACGGTTCCACCAGATACCGCGTTTGTAGATGTCCTTTGCCGCCGCCAGCAGTTTTTCGCCGCGTTCCTTCTCCACACCGGACAGGGACGGGTTGACCTTCAACCGGTCAATGCTCCAGCCGTCGATGAGATAGCACCAGAGCGCCATCTTCGTGGCGTAGTACGCCTGATACTTATTGTCCAGCTTAAGTTCAGACAGACCGCGATGAGGGTAGCCATTGGCGATGATTCCGACGATCTTCGGGTCGTTGCTGGCCTCGTTTGCAATATATTTGATGCTCGTGCCGGGACTGACCGACTGCGGCACACCCTTTGTTGTAGGGTTGATGCAGTAGGCCGGGATTTCCTTGATCGCGCCGCTGGCCGACTTGAAATTGAAGTAGGTATAGGACTGGGATCGGACAACGCCGTTCATGCTGAGATAGGACATTTTATAGCCGCCGTTGGTGATATTCACCTCGCCCAGCGCACCGCCGATGGTGCTGCTGGCCGCCGATGCGAAGCCCGTGCAAAGGCTCAGCATCGTTGCGATGCACAGAAGCATCGCTATCATTCTTTTTCGCATAAATACCTCCTGAAAACAGTAGCAGCACAAACCATTTTTCAGGTTTGTGCCGCTGTAAAGTGATTCACATCGATATTATTTTTGCCGAGCCTGTACACACCAGCGGTAGTCCGGCTGGTTCATTACGCAGGTCACCAGCGTTACCATGTTCTCATCGGACGGATTCAGTACACTCACATCATTCACAGATACCTTTCGCACCGAATAGACGGAATATCTGCGTGTTCCGAGTGTGGTGGTCAGCGTGATGGTGTCACCATTTTTCAGCGTGTGTATCTTGCCGAAATGGTTGTTTACGCCGCGATTATGTCCAGCGAAAGCCACATTGCCGTCCCAGATAGAAGTTTCGGTAAAATGGCCTGCGCCTTTTCTCATTGCGGTGCTATCCGTCCCCTGATAGATTTTGGCGCTCAGTCCAATGGCAGGCGCAGAGAGCGTACCAAGGGAACCATCCTTGTAATACAGGCTGCTGGTCACAGTGGTATAACCGCTGCTCCAAGTAGTGCCGCTGTTCGAGGGCGTTTCTGCGGCAGGCGGCATGACCGTAGCAGTGCCAGTAGTGCCGCTACTTGCCGTGCCGCTTTCCAGATACCCACCGGTCAGCAGATTGGGTGTCAGCCGCTCACCAGAACCGGGCATATCTGCCATCGGACTGCCAAATGCAGGCGGAATATAGGCGGCGTTCTTGCTCACATCAGTTTCAAAGATATTTGTTCCCCCAACCACCGTCACCGGCTCGATGCTGGTGGACTTACCAAAGCTGCCTGCCGGAGCATCGGCTTCTGTGTACTCAAGAGCTAACGCCGGGGTAATGCTCATCGCTGTCGCTGCCACCAGCGTCAGTCCCAGCATCCTTGCTGCTTTTGACAACCTTGTAATCTGCGTCATAGATCGTTTCATCCTCGTTCTGTCCTTTCTTTCTGTTCTTGATTTTGGCTGCGATAAAACCTGCCAGGCAGAGCAGGACCAGTCCTCCCGGAATGGCTAGATACCGCCAGTCCATCGTCTGAACTTCGGGGGCTTCCACCTCCGGCACGACAAGCGGTGTTCCGTGAAAAACCGCCACATACTGCACCTTATCCAGTGATACCTTCTCCACCTCGCCGCTGTATTGCGCCGTGACCGTGTAGCCGGTCACATTGCGGCTGGACGCTGTTCCCGTGTAGGTGACGATGGCGGAAAATCGGTTGCCGATGGTATCATCGTCCACATTTTCCGTATTATCCGTCTGCCAGTCCACAGTCGAGAAGTTCAGTGTACGCCCGTTTTCCGTCGTAGTCTTAGGGACATACTCCAAGTCCATGCTGCTGAGATTGGGGTAGGTTCGTGTGGCCGAAACTGTCCACGAATTGTTCTTGTAGCCAGCGGGTTCTACGGTAATCGTGCTGGTATCCAGTTTGAGTGTGCCAGTGAAACCGTCCTCAGTCGTGATTTCTTTGGTGTCCGCAAGCAAAGGGAGAATGGCCGTCAGTTCCTTGCTGCCACTGTTGACCGTAACAGTTTCGGTGTATGCTTTGCTCTGCTGTTCGGGCAGCTCTTGCCGGAGCATATCCGTAAGGACAAACGAATAGCCGTCCTGCTCAAAACCTTGCTTCACCTGTGCGGACGGTTCCTGATTTACCTGCATCTCATAGGTTTTTCGGACTTCAAAGATGCCGTTATAGAGGTTATAGCTGACTTGTGATGGGTATTCTGCTGCAAACGCAGTAGTCGTGCTGAGCAGCAGCAACACCGCAAGAATCGTGATTGTTTTCTTCATCTCTCTTTTTCCTTTCCGGGCAGAGGCGGCGTCTGCCGTTCCTGCCGCTTATATTGCCGTATCCGTGCGATAACAGACAGCGGTTCTTCAATCTCCGCTTTCTCTTGCTTCCAGCCAGTCCCGCGCTCGGCGGATCTGTTCTCTTGCAGAACACGGGACTCGGCTTTTTTTAACGGCTCGTCCTCCGATTTTGCACGCTCCGGCGCGGCATAGTGCAGGCGCTCGAAAATACGGTTCAGCTTGGACACATCCTCGGCTTTCGCCAGGATGTCCACATGACCGTTTCCGTTTGCGCCGTCTTTGATGACGCTGAACAGAACGCCGTATTTCTTCGCTTCCTGCTTGAAAATGGCTAAGTCCGGTTCTTTCAGGTCAAACACCCGCAGCTCCTTACCGCTGCGAAGCAGGGCGTTCATGTGGGTCTTGCCGCGCAGTTTCTGGTTCTCGTTGGCCAGTGCTAGACACAGAGCCGCAAGGTTCTTCGCACCCAGCGCCGCCAACTTTGCCGCCGCTTCGGAAATCTGGATGGCTTCGCGCGTCATCTGCTCGGCGGCTTCGCTGCCTTGACTCATGGTATCGTTCCTCCTTCTGTATCAATGTAGCTTCGTGAACACGGGTCTGCACCCGTTCTGCGTCCGCTTCGATCTGCGCGCAGAGCCGCAGTTCTCGGCGGAGCGACTTGATCTGGGCGGTGCGCGTGCTGATCTCCTGCGACAGCACTTGTTTTTGTGTTTCATCGGCGCGCCTTCTTTCTTCATAAAGTGGTTTTCGCTCAAGCAGCGCGACTTCAAGCCGCTCTGTGAGGGTGTGTTTCGTGTTTTGCAGGTCTGAGGCGGTGTCGATATGGTGTTCGCACAGAAACCGGTGCTGCTTCAGGTATTGCTCAAACCGTATCGTGTCCTCCCAAAGATACCGGCTGACCTTTTTCGATCCGCGTCCCTTGACCGCCCCGCGCAGCAGGTAGACATAGCGGAAATACAATGCACGGAAGCCATGTGCTTTGGGGTACTTCTTCAAGTGGCCTTTACAGACATAGCGGCGCGGTACAGGCGGCTTTTTCGGTTTGCTCCAGCAATGCTGCGACAAAATGCGCTGCTCGATGGCGCCATCGGTGTAGTTTTCGCCCAGACTATCCAGCCGGATGAAGCCCTTTCCGTAGGGCGGCTTGACAGCGGTGTGTTTTCGGTTCCCAGCGTGAATTTGATAACCGGCTTTTCGCAGACCGTCCAGAAAGGTCGTAAAGTTGAGCGATTGCCCGACTATATCATCAATGTCCCGGCGTATCTGCTCCCGGATGGTAGGCTGTTTGGACTTCGCCGCCTGCCATTCCTGATGGCTTTTTCCTTTGCCTTTCGGCAGAATGACGGACAGACCGTATTCGCGGCACAGGTCGTCCGACACCTTCTGGATTTCTTTGAAGTAGGTTTTCATATTGCAGCGTAGTTTCCTGCCGTCCAGAAAGGACACGGAATTGACCGCTATGTGGTTGTGCAGATGGTGTTTATCGAGGTGGGTTCCAACAACTATCTCGAACCGCTCTCCGAACAGCCGTCGCGCAAACTCTACACCGATGGCGTGGGTCTGCTCCGGGGTAATCTCACCCGGCTGAAAGGATTGGATAATGTGATAGCCCTGTATGCCGCCGGTCTTGTTGTAACGCCGCTTGGTGCGTTCCATATCCCGTGCGGCATTTTCGACGCTCACGCAGTTTAGACAGCTTTCAAACAGCCGCTTCTCGGTTTTGTCCGGGTTGACGGCGTATTCGATCATGCCGGAAAGGGAGGTCTTTTCTTCGTTTGCGGCGTATTGAACGGTTTTCTCAAATCGGCTTCGTATGGCGAACACTTTGGTAATCGCCATGTCAGAACGCCTTGAGTTTTTCCCAGATCTGCGACTGCATATCTGCGATGAGGCGCAGAGTTTCCTCCGTCACCGGCTCGCCGGAGTTGACGCGCTTGGTGATCTGATTGATGTTGTTGGCAATGCCGGAGGTCTGCCGCAGCAGCTCCGCCCACTCCTCTTTGGGACGCGGTTGCATCCGCACACCGAGGATCACATTGCGGACAAACGGCTCAATCTTCAGTCCAGCCAGCTCTGCCTGCTCCAGCAGGTGGCCACGTTCTGCGTCCGTCAGACGGACGGTGATTTTTCGTTCTCTCAGTTTCATGTTTTCCTCCTATCGGGATTGTAATAAATCGGGGTTTCAGGGCGCTCCCTGACAAGCCGCACTGTTCGGTTACGAACGGCGTATTCCGCAAAATGCTGTCATTTTGCTATGCTTGCAAGGAAATTCGGAGCGGACAGAGCCGCACCGAATTTCAAGCCGCCTGCGGCTTACCGTTCCGGCTCGTTTCTCGCCCTCGGTCGCGGAGAGATGCCTTTCTGACGCATGAGCCATTCATTGTAGTCCTTGCCATCAGCGGGCAGTTCCACCGATACGGGCAGGTTAGTAATTGCCTGCGAGATAGCACTGGCCGCGCCGCGGCCTACCGCGTCGTTATCCAGCCGCAGCACAATTTCGCAAACATCGGCATGAGCGTTCAGATAGCCTTGCAGTGCTACCGGGACTTTGGGAACTTCGTTGGGAGTGGATTTGTAAACGCCGCCGAGAGAAAGAACGGACTCCTGCCGCCAGTCCGCACCCTGCATTTTTACCTGTGTGAGATAGGAGAGCGCGTCAATGGCACACTCGAACACATTCAGTTTTCCATTGCCTTTTCCGGTGATGGAAAAGCAGAATTGCTTGCTGCTGCCGGTCACATCTCGCTTGAAGCCGTTGCCGGAGAGTGTTCCGCGCAGTGTAGCGTACCGTGGTGTTTTGCCGTCATAGCCGACGAAGACAGCGTTGTGATAGTCGGCGGCTTCATACAGAAGTCCATGCTGAAAGCAGTAGTCGAGTATCGCCATGTCAATGCCGCGTGAAAGCAGATAGGCGGTCACACGCTTGTTGTTCTGGAAACGTACCGGCAGAAGAAATTCTGCTTTCGGCGTTTCTTTCTGTTTGACGGGCGCAGACTGCACTTCGCGAGCATCAAAAAAGCCGCACTGCTCATTGACAAGCTGTACGGCATCGGGAAATTTCATATTTTCGACTTTGATCAGATACTCCAGCGCGTTGACACCACCCGTTTTATCGTGGGACCACCAGCACCATTTTCCGTTGGAGATTTTCAGACTGTCGTGGCTACGGAGCTTGTACGCTCCGGGACCGGTGGGAATGAGTTCATCCGGCTTGTATCGCCGGAGAAAGGTCAGCAGGTCAGGCTGACGGGCGCGCTCGATCTGCGCTTTGGTTGCGTAGGGCATGGGTAAACCTCCTATCTTTCTCGTTCTGCTTTGGTTCGCACAATATAATCCTCCACACTGTACCGCTTCATATAGGCGTTTTCACTGGGCGCACGGCTGTTCAGGTCGATTCCCTTTAGCCTGTAGTCATCCGGGTCAAGAACTTGTTCCACCGGAATAAAACACAGCTTTGCCGGAGATTTCAGATTGCCGTTAAATACGCCGACCGGCGTATGGAAACAGCGGTCGCCGCATACCCAGAGAAGTTTCACACCTTTCGGCACTTCACCAAACGGGCGTTTTAGGATGACAACGGACATCGGTTCAGCACCCATCGTGCGGTAATAATCCGTTCTGGCTGTCTTTTCGTAGGCACGGATCAGATTAGAAAAACACATCTGCGGCTGTACATACAGCCAGCTTTCTTGATACCCCATCTCGTCACCTCTCCGGCTCGTCGTGCTTCGGTGCGTTTTTTTTCTTGTCACGCTCCTGCTCAATCAGCAATTCATAAGCATAGTTTACCAGGCAGGGATGCGCGTTCGTGTGGAACTCCGAAAACGGATCATGTTCTGGCGTAATGTGATAGTCCGTTTTGGCGGCTTCACGCTTGGATGCAGCAGAGTACCGTCCGTCCCAGTCGGCGCACTGCACCGTGTATCCAAGAAGAAATTTACAGCGGTCATGTCCAAATTCCTGTGTCCACTCCTGCACGAACTCGCGCATCCTACGCGCTTCGTTGGCATCGCTGATATTCTCTGTGAAAGCGTCGATACACGCACGGTCACGTTTTCGGTTGGCACGGTAGAGATGTACCTCGCCCTTTTCGCGTGCTTCCGAGTACGAGCCTTCGTAACGGAACACAGACGGGTCAGCGTACAGTTTCTCTGCCCGATGTTGCAGGCGAGTGTCGAGATAGCTCTGTACAGAGTCGCGCAGCTCCTCCATGTGCCTGTCCTCCACAGGCAGCCATTCCTCATACATCACTTGCAGAGGATGCTCCAGTTCGTTCAGCACATTGAGTTCCGCTGGCGTAAACTCCGCACTTTCCAAAATCATCAGCAAGTCCTGCTTATTCACGATTTGATAGGCACTGTTGATAATCTCCTGCGGCGGTTTGGTTTTCATATCCTCCAGATAGGTGTTCAGTTCGGTCAGCGCCTTGTCATAAAGCATCTGGGCGCGTTCTTCGGTCGTATTCATCGTTCAAGTTCCTCCTTGCGTTTGCATTTTTCTTCCTGCACCGGTTCTGGCGCTTTATTATCCATGTTCAGCAGGGCGTTCAGTTCCTCCAGCCGTGCCGTTTTGGTGTTCAGCTCTGCCTCGCGGGGGAACGGCTTTTGTACTTCTACCTTTGCAGTTTCCAGCTGCGTTTGCAGATTGGAAAGCTGCTCGCGACAGGTTTGCTCCTTGATGGGCAGTCCCTCCAGCGCATTGTCCATGCGCTGCAAATTGCCGAACACATCGGTTCCCAGCGTGACCGTGTGGCGGAGCTGCCCGATCATGGTCAGGCGGTATTCCCGCGCGAAGGTATCAAAGGACAGTTCCAGTGTCAGGCCGCGATAGCTGCCGATCTGTGTCGCCTCCGGGGAGAGCATCGTTTGGCACATGGTCAGCAGCGCCGCGCCCGCCTCCTTCTTGTCGGCATGGGTGACGCCCGCCAGTGTAAGCGGAGAGAAGCCGTCCTCATTGGGATGGGTATTCTCCTTGACCGTGGCAATATCCGCGCCATACCCGGTGATCCGTTCCTGTGCTTCCGCGATTTGCTTCGGAAAGCCCTTGCTGATGGCGTCCTCCAGCGCGTATTTCTGAGAAAGGTGGTTGGCTTTCAGCAGCTTCAGCTTGGACACCTCAATGTCAAGATCCATCTTTTCCTTGATCATGGGGTTGCCGCTGGCCAGCGCCTTGATCTCGGCATAAGAAAGCGCCTGTTCGTCTACATCTTCGGCGGAGCGGACAGGCGATTTGCTGGTCATAATTTGCGATATAAATTTCTGCTTGGATTCTACCAACTGATACAAGTAGGCATCGAAGGTGCCCTCGGTGACATAGCTGTAAATGTCTACCTCCGGGTTTTCATTGCCCTGCCGGATGATGCGGCCCTCCCGCTGCTGAAGGTCGGACGGACGCCACGGGCAATCGAGATGGTGGAGTGCGATGAGTTTTTGCTGACAGTTGGTGCCAGCGCCCATGCGCTGGGTGCTGCCCAGCAGGATACGCACCTGACCGCTCCGCACTTTGCCGAACAGGTCTTTCTTCTGTACCTCGCTCTTGGCGTTGTGGATGAAGGCGATCTCGTTTTCGGGAACGCCCAATTCCAGCAATTTCGCGCGAATATCATCATAAACGCTGAAGGTGCCGTCATCCTTCGGTGTGCTGAGGTCGCAAAAAATCATTTGGGTGGAGCGTTGGCCAGCGGTGCGCTGCCAGATCTCAAACACATTTTCGGCGCACTTGGCGGCTTTGCTGTTGGGATCGCTGGGAAGCATGGGGTTGACCAGTCGCTGATCCAGCGCCAGCTTGCGGCCATCGTTGGTAATCATCAGCATATTGTCCACGCTGCTGTCCACCTCGCGGTTGCGGACTTTCTCAGCGCGCTCCGCCAGCGACGCCACGATCTCTTTCTGATACTCGGAGGGTTTCAGGGCGATGTTGTGGTAATGCGCCTCCGGCACGGGGAGCTTGAGCATATCCGCCGTCTGGATGTCCGCCACATTTTTGAAAACGGACATCAACTCTGGCAGGTTATAAAACTTGGCGAAGCGCGTCTTGGCCCGGTAGCCGGTACCCTCCGGAGACAACTCGATTGCGGTGACGGTCTCGCCGTAGTTCGCCGCCCATGCGTCAAAGTGCTGCAAGCCCTGTTCCTCCAGCGCCGACATCTGCAAGTAACGCTGGATGGTGTAAAGCTCCACCATACTGTTGGAAATGGGGGTGCCGGTGGCAAAGACAATGCCGCGTCCCCCAGTAATCTCGTCGAGGTAGCGGCACTTCATAAATAAATCGCTGGATTTCTGCGCTTCGGTCTGGGCAATACCTCCCACATTGCGCATCTTCGTGTAAAGAAAGAGATTTTTGAAATAATGGCTCTCATCAATGAAGATACGGTCAACACCCAATTCCTCAAAGGTGACCACATCGTCCTTGCGGCTCTGGTCATTCAGCTTGTCGATCTTGGCTTGCAGGCCCTTCTTGGTTTTCTCCATCTGTTTGATGGTGAAGTTCTCGGCTTTTTCTCGCTTGGCATCGGAAATCCCCACCATGATCTCGTCGATCTGCTGTTCCAGAATGACCCGCTGGCGCTCTACGCTCATAGGGATCTTCTCGAACTGCGAATGCCCGATAATAACGGCGTCATAGTCGCCGGTGGCGATTCTGCCACAGAATTTCTTGCGGTTTTTGGTCTCAAAATCCTTGCGGGTAGCGACAAGGATGTTCGCTGCCGGATAGAGCTGCAAAAACTCAGTGGCCCACTGCTCTGTCAGGTGGTTGGGCACCACAAAGAGAGATTTTTGACACAGGCCCAGCCGCTTTGACTCCATCGCCGCCGCGACCATTTCAAATGTCTTGCCGGCACCGACAACGTGTGCCAACAGCGTATTTCCACCGTAGAGAATGTGCGCGATGGCGTTGACCTGGTGCTTGCGGAGCGTGATCTCCGGGTTCATGCCTGAAAAGCTGATGTGACTGCCATCATACTCACGGGGGCGGTTGCTGTTGAACAGAATATTATAGGTCTTACAGATGGCTTCGCGCCGGTCCGGGTCTTTCCAGATCCACTCAGCAAAGGCATCTTTAATGAGTTCCTGCTTGCTCTGGGCGATGGCGGTTTCCTTCTTGTTGAGGACAGCGGTTTTCCTGCCATCGTCATCGTACACATAATCGAAAATGCGGACATCCTTCAGATTCAAGGTAACTTCGATGATTTCATAGGCGTTGATGCGCTGTGTGCCGTAGGTGCTAATGGCCTTGACATTGCCGCGATCCTTGCTCTTACCCTCGATGCGCCATTCACCGGTGATTTTAGAATAGTGGACCTTCATGCCCCATTGTGCGCTGCGGGGTGTACCCAGCGTTTCAAAAATAAATCGGCGCACATATTCAGTGTCCAGCCATGTAGCGCCCAGCCGGACGGAGATCTCGCTGGCGGTGAGGTCGGTGGGCTGCACCTGCGCCAATGCCTCGGCGTTGATCTGATACTGCGTGTCCTGCTCCGCCTTGCCTTGAGCAACCGCCAATTTCTGACGCACATTGCCGGAGAGGTATTCATCTGCGGGCAGGTATTTCTCATGCCCATCGTTCTCGCCGGTGTAAGCGGGGTTCAGGAACACCACGCCGGTCAACTCAGAAAACAGCGTCTCCTCGTCCTTGCCGGTGAGCTTCCCCATGTATTCCATATCCACATGGGCCTTTTCGCCGATGGACAGCGCCAGTGCCTCCACCGCTGTATCTACCTTTTCAGCGGGTTTGTGGCTGCGGATGGTGCGCTTGGTGAACAGGTCAGCCTTCCGTTTCAGGTTCCGGTCCTCGTCCAGAATTTCCAGTGAACACAGCAGAAAATAGGAACTGTCCTGGTCAAACGCGATGGCGTTGCCGCGGGAATTGATGAGTCCGTATTTCCGGGTAAAGGCATCGTAGAGGGCATTCAGCTTGGCTTGCTGCGCCTTGATTTCTTCATCGGGATAGTCCTCGGTCTGGTATTCCAACAGCGTCCGCACACAGTCCCGCAGCTCGATCATGCCGCGGATTCTGCTCTCCGTCGTCTTGGATACCTCCACGGGGTTCATCCGGCTGTTTTCACGGTAGTAGATCTGGCCGTCCACCAGCGTATAGGAAAAATTGCGGACAGCGGGATCGGCCTCGATGGAATGATCCTCGCCCTCCAATTCTTCCTCCCGGTCATAAGCGGTGATCTCACCGTGGACATTCTGAACGGCCTCCGCCAGCAGCGCTTCCAACGGCTGCTCCGGGTACGGCTCACAGGTGGGCGTGGGGCCGAACGGCCCGGACACCATCTTCATCTCGCCCAAGATCATATCCGGGTGGTCGATGAAGTAGCTGTTCATCTGGATGCCGTCCTCGTTGGTGGCAAGATGCACCCATTCCGGCTCAATATCCACCATTCGTTCCCGCTTTTGTAGGAACAGAATGTCTGAAACAACCTCGGTACCCGCCGCGGCCTTGAACGCATTGTTGGGCAGGCGGATGGCCCCCAGCAGTTCCGCTCGCTGCGCGATGTATTTTCGCGCGCTGGCGGTGCGCTTGTCCATGGTGTAGCTGGAGGTCACAACGGCAATAACACCGCCCGGTCTGACCTGATCCAGCGCCTTGGCGATGAAATACTCATGAATGGGAAAGTTCAGCCGGTCATAGCGTTTATCCGCTACATGGAACTGTCCAAAGGGGACATTGCCGATGGCAACATCAAAAAAGTTATCCGGGAAGGCGGTTTTCTCATAGCCCTGCACCGCAATACTGCTTTTCTGATAAAGCTGGCGGGCGATGCGGCCAGACAGATCGTCCAGCTCCACGCCATAGAGCTTGCTGCCGCTCATGCTTTCCGGCAGCATACCGAGAAAATTGCCGATACCGCAGGACGGCTCCAGAATGTTGCCCTGCGTGAAGTCCATCTGCCCCAGGGCGGCATAGATGCTGCGGATGACCACAGGCGGCGTAAAGAACGCCGTCAGCGTGGATTCGCGGGCGGCGGCGTATTCGGCATCGGTCAGCAGCTCTTTCAGCTCACTGTATCGCGGGTTCTTTTCGTCAAAGAAATCGGCAAGACCGCCCCAGCCCACATACTGTGCCAGCACGGATTGTTCCTCCGCTGTGGCGGCTCGGTTCTCCGCCTCCACGGTTTTCAGGGTACGGATTGCGTCCAGATTGCGCTGAAAACGCTCCAGCGGCGCACCCTCTCCGATATGGTCATCGGTGATGCGGTAGTTCCGGCCATCCGCGTCCAGCGGATAGGCAAGCGCGTTTTGCTTTTTCTTTTTCGGCGGGGTGAGTACCGCAGGCGGCTCGTCCGTCTGCGGCTGCGGCGGGGCCAGCGCAGCTGGGTCCGCCTGCTCCACAATTTTCCGAACAAAGGAGATCGGTTCCGTGCGGAAGATGGGAAAGCCGACCTTTTGGACAAAGGTGATGTCCTGAAAGTTGACAACGCCGTGCGCGGTATCCACGCGATCCACAAGGAAGGTCCTGCCGTCGATCTCAAATATCGTTTCACCGGGAACAAGATTTTGTGCCGCAAATTCTGCGTCGGTGATTGCTGGCTGCGTGGCAGGCTCGACCGGCTGCTCTGCGGCGGTGTCTTTGGCGCGCTCCACATAGAGCCATTCCGCCGCTTCCTTTTCGCTGACCGCCTTTCTGACCTGCTCCAGATAATCCTCAGCCTGCCACTCGCTGGGGAAGGTCTCACGGACGCCCTCGCTGTCAACATAAATTTCGTCCCGAATATCGTCCCAGACGGCGTAGCCGTCGTCCGTTTCGATCACGCTGAACCGCTCATAGGCGGACGGCTGCTCTGCGGCAAGCCGTTCTGCATCCTCTGCGACCTGCTCCGCAAAGCTGCGTTCCTGCTGAGGAGCATCATGCCGGTGGTTGAACAGGCTGAAGGTGCCATCTAAGTAGGCAATGAGCTGATATTTGGCTTCACGAACAGACTTGTAGCTGCGGTCATCTTTCTGCATTTCTTCCAAACGGGCATTCAATGCGTCCATGAGCCACATTGCAGTAGACCTATCCTGCAATTCTTCTTCGATCAGCGGTACTGCCTGATAATAATCCATGCCCATGTAATAGGGACGCGGCACATTGTCCGGTGCATTGTACAGACTGGAGTAAATGGCCCGCGCAACTTGTCTCCGCTCATACTCCGGGATCTTTGCGATAGCATCCTCGCCGGGGAATCGTTTCTGTGCGATCAGGCGCTCATACTCCTTGACCACATTGGGGATGGTCAGATGGACGGTATCATATTTTTTGAATCCGTAGTCCCGCACATATTCCAATCCCTTATGGGTCTTGCTGTGATTGTAACCCGCACATCCGCCACCGCTGTACTCACCAAACTGGCTCTTAATGAATTTCTGGTGTTCCTCCGGCGTGTGGGGATAACAGAAATGGGAGTACACCGCCAGTCGTCTATCAACACTGTCTCTTAGGAAGAACTGGTCGATCTCATCCCGTGTGATGAACATTTTGCACTGCCGCAGGAAGCTCGGTTGGGTGGTGAAACTGCGTTCCGGGTAGGAGAGGCCATCCAGCACAACGCCGATCCGGTGGGTGTTGTAAGCGGATAATCTCCAATGCATAATGTCGTTACCTTGGGCATAAGCGTCCAGAAAAGCATGATATTCCTGCGCCAGCGTTTGCAGACCACCCTCAGTTTTTGCGAACGCCACCATATCCTTATCCAGCTCTGGGTAGCCCTTGTGCTGGTCATGGATGGCCAAAGTCTGCGGGAATAGGCCCTGCGCGCGGCCATCTTCGTTCAGGTCACGGGCAGTCATCAGAAGCGCGTCCATCGCTTCGTGCAGCACCTTGTCCGGGGCTTGTGCCAGTTCGGAGGCAGAGAGATAAGTCCCAGCCTCCAGCAGTTTCAGAATACGGGCCGATGCCTGCTCCCATGTAATCACGGTTTTGCTGTACCCGGTGCGGATGCTGTCCCCTTGGGCGAGGTGGATGCCGTCCTCCAGAAACCACACGGCGTATTTGCGGCCCTCGTACTCGATGCCGCGCCCATTCGCCCTACTGAACTCCCGGTGCAGGAACTCTTCATTTTCCTGCTCTGGCCGCTCCCGCATATAAAATACGGCGATGCGCTCCGCGCTGTTGGGCTCGTTTCCGCCTGTGCAGAGTGCCAGGTCAATGACCTCCTGCGGCACCGTGCGCGCCGGGGCCAGAATGCCAGAGGGCGCGTCTGCTGGAGCCTCGTATACCGGGGCGTCGCCGCCCATGTCGAATAAGGCAAGCTGCTCCGCGACGATTGGGGCATTTTGCAGGCCCAGCTTGATCTTGTACTCGCCGCGCTCAATCAGGCCCTCGGTCATCTCGGTGATGACCGACCATGAAAAAACGGACTCTGAGGTGCGGGAGAGGTAGCTGCCCTCCCACATCAAAAGTCCGTCTTTCTCGGCATGGTAGCCTGTCCGAACACCGTCGGTCAGGACTTCCACCCATATATCGTTGTAGCTGTTTTTCAAGAACTCCGTGCGCTCCGCAAGGCCCTTGTGTGCTTGAAAGTATTCAAAAATCTCCTGCCGCTTGTGCTTGCGCCCGCCGTCATCCAGCAGATTCGCTTCAATGAGGTGCATATCCAAGAAAGCGGGCAGTTCTGCGGCATTTTGCTGTGCGGTGTCATGCTCCAGCGCAAAGGCTGCTGCCTGCTCCTGTGCCTTTTCGTCCGGGTAATCACCGTAGACGCGGAGACACTGGTGTGTTTCGGCGTCATAGACGGCAGCGCCGTCGTATGCAAAGCCGTCTTCCTCCATCGTACCGGCAACATAGCCCTGCGCCGCAGCCTCCGCTTCTTCCAACGTTTGATAGTCCAGCTTATCGTCAAAGCCGTTTTCAATATGGTGATAGGCTGCGACCTGATAGGGTGCGGCCATCTGCGCGGCATATCGGTCAATGGCTTCTGCGGTCAGCCATTCCGGTTTTTCCGGGAGGGTGTCATACAGCTCCCGCATTTTTTTGATCTGCGCGTGGACATTGCCTGCCCACAAATGCTTTTCACTCCGGCCACCGGCGCCGAGGAAGTAGTCACAGTCGGCGCGCAAACGGTCCAGCAGCACATAATCCCCGCTGTGATCGACAAAGGCAGGAAGTTCATCACTTCCTGCCTCTGTGGGTTCTTCGGTTGTCAGGCGTAGATCAGGTCGGTCAGCGCCAGTTCCTCCGCGCTGTGCCGGAGATTGTTCATCAGCCCCGTCCAGCGCATGGGATCGGTCGCTTTCAGCTCCTCCGTCACGCCCTCGGCCTGCGCCATCCGCTCCACGGTCTGCTCCACCATCTTCCGCGCGGTCTGCTCGATCTCTGCCAGATGCTCCGTCAGCTTGCCGCTGGTCTTGAGGTTGGTGTAAAGCACTCTGCGGCGCTTCTTCAGGTACTCCCTCCGCAGCTCCGCGTACTTGCCCAGATGCACCTCCGGCGTCTGCGGCATCAGCAGGTTCGGCACCTGAAAGCCGTCCTGCATCCTGTAAGTGACCTCCATGCTGTTCGCTCCTTTCATGGGGTGTTTCGTGTTGTTCTGTGCGGCCATCATAACCGATTCTCGTGCGGTTTGCAAAAAATTGATCCCGCTGAGCCTGCATGACCGTTCGGCTGATCTCCCGCAGGCCCATCTCTGCGATGTCGCTGGTGGCGATGCCCAGGGCGTTGATGGTGGGCGGCGTGTTGAATTCGTAGACATGGGCAAATTCGTCAGCGGTGAAATAATCGTCCGCCCGCAGGCCCAGCCGGGTCATCAGCATATAGGCCACGCTGACCTCCAGCGCGTCCCGGTAGAACACCTCTAAATTGAGGTCGTCCAGTTCCTCCAGCAGGCTGTCCTCGCGGCAGTCGCGGAGATCTTGCAGGTAGTCTGTGATGTTATCTGCCACGGCATTGTGGCAGGCAGAGCGCACGGCGTCCGCAAGATTTTCTTTTTCGGCCAGGTTGCCGAAGGTGGCTTCTAAGGTTTCGATGACCTCCGGCTCAAAGGCCGGGTGCATCGTCCAGATGGGTAGCGGACGGGCAAAACGGGACGCATGGGTGTCCGAAACATCAAAATAGAGTTTCAGGCAGTTTTGCCCGTCATCGCCAAATACGGCGATGCTCTTGGCCCCACGATTGACCCAGCGGCCAAACTGACGGTTCCAACGCTCCATCTCAAGGACCGCCGTAGCGTCCGGGCGCTGGGCGTAGATCAGAATTTGATCATCGAAGGGACATTTGTAGTTATAGCAGGCCGCGCGGAGAAAGCCCGTCCAGCTTTGATAGCTGCCGGTGACGCTCTGCACAGTCTGGTCGTACAGTTCGGTGATGAACTGAAATTTGGTCGGCAAGGGAACACCTCCTATCGCTCCGGCTCCGCTCGCTTCTTAGCATGGGAGCGCGCTTTGTTTTTCAGCTGTGCGCGGTATTTCTCGAAGGCAGCACGCTGATAGCAGTACATATAAAAATTATAATCGCCCTTTGTCGGCGTACAGCGCAGCATATACACATACTGCTTGCTTTCCACCAGAAACGCGCAGGACGGAAGCACTGCATTTTTGATCTCACAGCTATTTCGGTATCGCTTATAGCAAAATTGCATGGCATTGAGATCGTGCAGCGGAGAATCCGGCTGCTCCCGCAGCCAGTTCACCGTGCGGTTAATATCGGCCTTAAACTCCGGCGTGTTCAGCGTGTTATGCTGGTGGGGCCACCATGTTGTATAAAACTGCTTGCCGCTGCCAAAATCACCCCGCAGGTGTCCCACGCAGCCCGCAGACTTGTCCTGTTCCTCACTCTGGGAGTAACAAAAGTCGTGCAGCGCTGTGTCGTCGGCTATGAAAAAGTTGATGACCTGTTTTTCACTGAGGGGATATTCCTGTTGAAACTCTGCCAGAGAGAAACAGCCGGATTGGAAATCCAAATCACCGTCATTCAGTTCCAAGCCGCCGCTGATGGGTAACTGGATCGGCTCCCGCGTCAGGACAGTGCCGAAAAAGTCCACCATGATACCGCGTGCCAGTTCTACCGGCTCACCGCCGTATTCGTCGCTGTACCGGACTTCGTAGCGGTACACGCCATCCGGCACGGTAGATCGGTCAACACGCAAGTCGGTGAACAGGGCAGGTACGCCGAAAATCGTCACCTCATCGTAGGTCAGGCGGTTTGCATCGTGTCTGCTCATCGCTCATCACCTCGCTCTTTCGGGGCCTTTTTGTGTTTCTTTGGTCGCGGTTGCTTCGCCAGTTCTTCCAGCGTGCGCGGTGGTTTATCGTCAAAGGAAATCAAAATGTTGCGAGGGGGCGTGCCTTTCAACATCTGCTCGACCTCTCCCAAATCATGCTTCTCTTTATCATTCATAGCGTTCTCCTGTTCTGAATATGGAAAAACAGAGATTTGTGCATCTTCAGCCGCAAATCTCTGCTCTAATCGCTCTACTGTCCAATTTTGTTTGAATTGTCCCAATGGGTTATGCCCGAACTGTGCGATGGCTCGCTGATCCATGCTGCGAAGTTTGCTCCATAATTCGGGGTGATGGTGCCGCAGCTTCCGCAATTCGTCGATTCGCTGGAGCGGACAGCACCAGCAGGAACAGCGATGATATATCTCATACAGTCCGCCCCAGTCATAGCCGCGATCATAGCATATTTTCAATGCCTCTGCCTCTGTGATTCCCCAATCCACCAGCGGATACTGCTCGTTTTTGATCCGCTTGGGTTCGTCTGCGGCAATGCCGACATAATGCAGCGCATGGTAGTTACCTTTGAGCCGATTGACCTCTTTGTTGATAAGATGGGTTTTAAGCTGCCCGGTACACCATCGAACTTTGACACCGGGCCAGCCGTTTCCGTAAAGGGGAACGCCTAACCGCTGACGGTTTTCGATGGAGGACGGTTTCTGCTTTTCCTCCTCAAACATTAAGTATTCAAAGCCTTTTGGGTGGCGGAGCGTGGTCAGGTGGATACCGCGCTCCCGATACAGATACTTGTCCAGCTTTGCCAAATGCTCATACATTTCCGGGAACTCCATGCCGGTATCTGCCGTAAGTACCATGTCGATGGGCATATCGCGCTCAATCATCAGAAGCAGCATGGCCGTGCTGTCTTTACCGCCGGAGAGGGATACCGCGTGGAATATTTTCTCTGCATTGCCCATCATAAAGCCCTCTGCGTGTAGCTGTTCTTGTTCATCTGCAAACCTCCTTGGATTTACTTGGCCGAAAGAAGAATATTCTTTCTCGGCACAGTAAGTTTTTCTTCTCTTTCGGCTTAGTTGGGAAAGGGGATTATAAGGGGAAAACCCATGCAGAGCCTAACGCTCCTGCTGCCGGAGTTGCCGCTTGTGCCAATCCTCCAGCAGCTTCACAATGACTTTCTGCTTTTGTGACGGCGTATAAGTTTTTGGAAAATATTTTGCCAGCACATCACCTTTGAGAACCAGCTTGTCCTCGATGGGCTTTTCCTCAGTCATGATCGCATCTATTACATTTTCGTCCAGTTTCCCATCTTGGCTGAACTGCTTGAGCCGTCGCGCCTGTTTGAGATTGGGCGTGCACTCCTCGCGCTCAATGGCATCGCAGAGCATTTTCTGTTCCGGCCCGGTGAGATAAGACACCTCCACCGCTGCATTGAACGCAATCGTCTTGTTGTCCACATGGTTCAACAGGTCAGGGACAAGGTTAGTTAAGCGAATATAGCGTGAAATTTGATTGCGGCTTTCACCTGTCTGGTCTGCTAGAAGTTCTCTTGACTCTTTGCCATTTAACTTCCGCCCAATTTGGGCGGAAGTTAAATCCGTCCGTTGCCCCTGTCGTTTCATCGCGTCCAGCTTCATCTTATACGCAAAGGCTTTCTCGGATGGAAGCAGTTCCTCGCGCTGCAAGTTACTGTCCACCATAAGCAAAATCGCGGTATCATCGTCCATTTCCCGCACGATAGCCGGTATCTCGGTCTTACCCGCAAGCAGGCTGGCGTGATGACGGCGGTGTCCCGATACGATTTCAAAATTGCCGTCATTTTTCGGGCGTACCAGAATGGGAACCAAAACGCCCCGTTCCTTGATACTCTCGACCGTTTCCAGCATTTTATCATCGTCTATTACCTTGAACGGATGGTTCGGGAATGGCTCCAGCTTATCCAGCGGAAGGCTCTGCACACGCTCTTGCGTGTCTGCCTGCCGTTCTTCATCCGTCTTGAACAAATCGTCATAGCTGGCGAGCTGAATGTTTTTCGCGGCACTTTTCATGCTCCAGCACCTCCTTCGTAAATTTCTCATAGGCGGTCGCTACGGGACTGCGCGGGTCAAAGCTGAAAATGCTTGTGCCTCTGGCGCTCATTTCTGCTGCCTTGATACCGCGCGGTATCTCGGTATCGTAGACCCGTATCGCCTTGCCGTAGGCGTTCCGCACAAGCTGGCTGATTTCCTTAGAGAAGTTCGTGCGGCTCTCTGTCATGGTGATGAGGATACCGCTGATCTTCAGATTGGAGTTGAGCTGCCGCTGTACTTTGCTCACTGTGCGGAGCAGTTGCTCCAAGCCTTTCACGGGAAGATAATGGGACTGCACCGGGATAATGACACGATCCGCCGCTGTCAGTGCGTTCAGCGTCAGCATACCGAGCGACGGGGAGCAATCGACTAAGATGTAGTCGTACTGCCGCTTGACCTCGTTCAGATAGGTTCGCAGCACCGTTTCGCGGCTCATGGTGTTCACAAGGGACACCTCTAAGCCGGAAAGCTCAATGTTGGCAGGCAGTAAGTCCATGCCCTCCTTGTGGTGGAGAATGCCGTTCTGCGGCTCGATGGGGCGGTCTGAGATGATGCGCTCCAGCATGGTAGCCAGTGTGGGCGATAGTTCGTCCGGCTGCTGCCAGCCGAGCATCTCGGTCAGGTTCGCCTGACTGTCTGCGTCGATGAGCAGGACACGCTTACCTTGCCGCGTAAGTCCTGCGCCCAGATTGACTGCCGTGGTGCTTTTGCCCACGCCGCCCTTCTGGTTTACGATTGCGATGGTCTGCATAGGTTTTCCGTCCTTTCTTTCTGATTTTTTGCATAAAAAAGCGGAGCATTTCAAACAAATGAAATACTCCGCTGATGCTGTCTATGAAGTTGTTATATACTATTACGATTCAGTCAAATCGAAATGCCGCCGTCAGTGCGTTTTCTGCGGCATCAGACATCTTCTCTGTGATGTGCGTGTAGTACCGCAGAGTGAACTCCAATTTGGAATGCCCCAGCATTTCCTGCACATAACGAGGATTGAGTCCGTTTTCCGCCAGCACTGTGGCGTAGGTATGCCGCAAATTATGGAACTTGAAGTGGATACCCAAGTCCTTCTTGATGATACGGGCAAGAAACTTTGCACCGTTGGTGGTCAGCATCTCGCCGTTGGCTTTGACATTGATGAAGTCCGGAACCTCGATGATCTTCTCTTTCTTAGGCTCGCGCCGGTCCGTCACGAAGTTGCGCTTGTAGCCATCACCGTACAATTTGCGCTCTGCGTCGTGCTGCATCTTCATGTCCGCAAGATATTGGGCAAATTCGGCTGTGATATTCACAGACCGATAGGAATTGACCGTTTTCAGCGGTGCAAAGCACCACTGCTTATTCTGATAGAGAAGCTGTTTGCAGACCTTGATCTTTTTCTTCTCAAAGTCGATGTCACTCCATGTGAGGGCAAAGCACTCACTTTCCCGCAGACCGGCCTGCAATCCAAGCTGGAATGCGATTTTGGAACGGGTGGATTCGATACGCTCGATCATCTGCTCCAACTCCTTGCGGTTATAAGTCACGATGTCACCCACATGGCGCGGATCAGGAGGGGGCGGTACCAAGTCCATCACATTCTTTTTCGTATACTTGTGGTCGTGGGCATAGCGAAGGATCACATTGAAGAACTTGTACATTCCCTTCACATACTCCTCGCTGTACTTTATCCGCTTCTGATTTAAGAAGTCGATAATCATAGTGTCCGAAATTTGGTAGACATACAGCGGCCCGAACTCGTCCTTGATATGGTTCCGATAGAGAGAATCATATTTCTTCAAGGTAGCATAGGCTCTGGTGGCCTTGCCCTCACGCTCGATAAACTCCTCGTAGACGGTGTGAAACGAAATTTTCTTGTTTTCCACATAGTCGCCGGTGTTGTTTAGGTGGTAGAGTACATCCTGCATCGCTTTGGTCGCTTCACGTTCTGTCTTGAAGCCACCCTTTTCAACCTGCTTGCGCTTACCATCGACCGTACCCAAGTCAATACGATAAGACCATGCGTTTTTTCGCTTTTTTCTGACGCTACCTTTCATTTCTGGGTCCTCCCATAGATTGATTTTCTAACGAGAGTATAGCAGGCATCTGAAAAGACGGCAAAAAATGTTCCCACGGATTTTAGTTAGGTGAAGTACCCGCAAACCCGCATGGCGTCTGGGTTTTTCGGCATTTTCGTGGGAACATTTTAGAAAATCTCTCCTCGCAGAGAAATGTTCCCACAATGTTCCCACGGATTTCACCAAGCCAGCATATAGACGCAAAAATGCGGCTCACACTTTACTGTGAACCGCATTTCTGTTACTGCGTATCTTTTGTGCTGAAAACCGCTGGTTTTACGGGCTTTTCGCCGTTCCCTCCGCGTATTCCAGCACGGATATACAGACTTTCTTACTTGTTGAAGTAACGCTTCAGCAGGCCCTCGAAAGCCTTGCCGTGGCGGGCCTCATCGCGAGCCATCTCATGTACAGTATCATGGATTGCATCGAGGTTCGCAGCCTTTGCACGCTTCGCCAGATCGAACTTGCCAGCGGTAGCGCCGTTCTCAGCCTCAACACGCATCTCGAGGTTCTTCTTGGTGGAGTCGGTTACGACTTCGCCCAGCAGTTCCGCAAACTTAGAGGCATGCTCTGCTTCCTCGTAAGCAGCCTTCTCCCAGTACAGGCCGATTTCCGGATAGCCCTCGCGGTGTGCAACGCGAGCCATTGCCAGATACATGCCAACCTCAGTGCACTCGCCCTCGAAGTTTGCACGCAGATCCTTCATGATGTCTTCCGGAGCGCCCTGTGCTACGCCAACAACGTGCTCAGCCGCCCAGGTCTTCTCACCGGACTGCTCCTTGAACTTCTCAGCCGGAGCATGGCAAACCGGACACTCAGCCGGAGCTGCTTCGCCTTCGCAAACATAACCACATACGGTACAAACAAACTTCTTCATGATTTTTTCCTCCTAATATCCTTTTTAATGATTTTATTTTGGGGACGGAAGAAAACGATCCATCGTAATGGAACAAAGCTGTTCTCGCAGAGACCGATTAATCTCGGAGAACACACGATGAAAATCGCATTCCTTCCGGTTGCCTACACGGGTACATTGAAATTCATTGGCCAAGCAATGGTTGATTGCAATCGGCCCATCAATACATTCAATGATCTCACCAAGAGAGATTTCAGAAGGCTGCCGATTGAGTTCGTACCCGCCTGCCACGCCCTTATAGGACTTGGTGATCCCGGACTGGGTCAACTTGCGCAAAATCTTAAGTGCAAAGCGCAGCGTTACGCCCGCCGACTCTGCCACATCTTTCGCACACTGCTTATCCCCTGCCATCGCCAGGCAATAGGTCACGCGAATTGCATAATCCGCTTCATGTGTGATTCTCAAGCCGTTCCTTCCTTTCTCTAATTGGAACATCTTCAGTATAGTATTGTTCCGCGAAATTGTCAATAGTATTTTATCAAATTTAATATGTTTTTTTATTTGATATAAAGTATCATTAAATTGCTCAGTTTTTTATCATTGGCCAGAATCTATCCGGCAGCGCCAGTATATCACATATTCGAGTAAATGTCTATGAATTTTCCCACTATCCCTATCTTCGTGCGCGCTTGAGCCGCTAAGGTTTTCAGAAGGATGCGCTGCCATAAAAAAACAGGCCGCAAAACGCGACCTGCTTTTTGTGTATCCTAAATATCCGAACGCTTGCGCTCAGTCCAACTGCGCCAGCGCCTGATCAACGTCGGCGATGATATCCTCGACGTTCTCCAGACCAACCGACAGACGGACCAGACCCGGCTCGATGCCCGCGGCGACCAACTGCTCATCGGTCAGCTGGCGATGGGTTTCCGAAGCGGGATGCAGCACACAAGTGCGGATATCCGCAACATGCACCTCGTTGCAGGCGAGCTTTACGCTGTCCATAAACTGCATCGCAGGCGTACGGCCACCCTTGATGTCGATGCTCATCACGCCCGACGTGCCGAGCGGCAGATACTTCTGTGCGCGCTCGTAATGCTCGTTGCCCGGCAGCGCAGGATAACGAACCGAGAGCACCTTATCCGACTTTTCCAGATGCTTTGCAACCGTCAGCGCGTTCTCGCAGTACTGCTTCATACGCACAGGCAGCGTCTCCAGACCCAGATTGAGCAGGAATGCGGAGTGCGCCGCCGGATAGCAGCCAAAGTCGCGCATAAGCTGCATACGCGCCTTGATGATATAGGCCACATTGCCGAAATCGCGGGTGTAAACAACACCGTGGTAGCTTTCGTCCGGCTCGGTAAAATCCGGGAACTTGCCCGAAGCCGCCCAGTCGAACTTGCCGCTGTCCACAATTACGCCGCCGCCCTGCACCGCATGACCGTCCATGTACTTGGTGGTGGAATGGATGACGATATCCGCGCCCCACTCAATCGGGCGGCACAGAATCGGAGTGGCAAACGTATTGTCCACAATCAGCGGCACATTGTTTTTGTGCGCTATGTTCGCCCATTTTTCAATATCAAGTACGGTCAGCGCCGGATTTGCCAGCGTTTCACCAAACACCGCCTTGGTGTTATCCTTGAATAACTTCTGAATCTCCTCCTCAGAGGCTTCCGCGTCCGCCCAGATGCACTCGATGCCGAATTTTTTGAGCGTTACGCCAAACAGGTTAATCGTGCCGCCGTAGATGGTGGAAACCGCGATAAAGCTGTCGCCCGCGGAGCAAATATTGAGGATGGACAGCAGGCTGGCCGCCTGACCGGACGAGGTCAGCATTGCAGCCGCGCCGCCTTCCAGCGAGGCGATTTTCTTCTCCACCGCGTCGCAGGTCGGGTTGGCAAAACGAGAGTACATAAACTCGGTCGGCATATCGAACAGGCCCGCAATATGTGCGGTCGAGTCGAAGCGATAGGTAGTGGACTGGACAATGGGCATCACGCCCGGACCGCCGTTTTCAGGCTTGTAGCCTTCATGCAGGCATTTGGTTTCAATCTTCATCTATAAAACTCCTTTGCAGGGATTTTTGACACAAGGATATTGTATCACGCCGGAAAAAGCCGGTCAAGCATGCACATCCTTTGCTCGACTTTGCGCACTGTAGGTTTGTCAAACATATTGGACAGAGAACTCTAAGGGAGAAAACCAACCTAGAGGCCTCATGGGAAAGTTGTTGGAGTGGCGATTATGGATAGCGAGCTGCTTGGCGA